>JAYTTW010000101.1:0-8463 GCA_043744855.1 Hyphomicrobiales bacterium | reverse complement strand
GCCGAAGAGCAGCTCGAACGGCTGCTGGCGCACATCCGCAACGGCTACATCATCGAAGGCCACAACCTGCAGGTAGCCATCAGCATCGGCGTGTCGTTCGTTGAAAACGATGTGGTGGACGCCGATCAAATCCTGCGGCAGGCCGACATGGCGCTGTATCGCGCCAAGTCTGAAGGGCGAAATCGCTACCGGTTGTTTGAGCCGAAAATGGAGGAAGTGGCGCGTACGCGACGCGAAATCGGCGCGGAGTTGCTAGAAGCGTTACAACGCGAAGAACTCGATGTGCACTATCAGCCGGTGCTCGACGCCGCCACTCTGGAAGTGCGCGCGATGGAAGCGCTGGTGCGCTGGTCGCACCCGCAACGCGGCGCCATTTCACCGACCGTGTTCATCCCCATTGCCGAGGAAAGCGGCCTGATCGCCCAACTCGGGCAGTGGGTGCTTGAGCGCGCCTGCCGCGATGCTGCGGGCTGGCCAGCCAACGTCAAGGTCGCCGTCAACGTTTCGCCGATCCAGTTCAACAAAGGCAATCTCGTGGAAAGCGTGGCGCAGACCCTGTTGCGTTGCGGCTTTCCAGCCAACCGCCTCGAGCTTGAAGTCACGGAATCGGTTTTGCTGACCAGCGACGACAACAACATCGCCATGTTGCACGAACTGCACGAGTTGGGCGTTTCCATAGCGCTTGACGATTTCGGCACCGGCTATTCCTCGCTGAGTTATCTGACGGCGTTTCCGCTCGACAAGATCAAGATCGACAAGTCGTTCATTGATCGCATGGGGACGCACAAGGGCGCGCTTGCCGTCGTCACGGCGACGACCAATCTGGCGCGGGCTTTCAACGCCGTCTCGACAGCGGAAGGCGTCGAGACGCAGGCGCAATACGATATGCTGCGCCTGACTGCGGTGACCCAGGTGCAAGGCTATCTGTTCGGCAAGCCGCAGCCGGCGAGCGCGTGGGAATTTATCGGCCGGAAAGTCGCGCTGCGTAAACTTTATGCCGGCGAGGAGGCGGCCTGAGGCGCAGCCTCGCCTGACCGGGCATTGGGTTGCCGAATTGGTTTGCCAAAATTGGGTTGCCAAATTGGTTTGCCAAGTGGGTCGCCTGCCGGTAGAGCGTGTGGCGCAAAAGTCATCCAACTTCTGCGGGGTGTGCGCTGGACCGCGCCTGGCCAGCGCGTGGAGACAGGCGTGAGCCAACCAGCAACCGCCGACCTGTCAAGCGTCTCGGGCGTTCGCGCCAATATGGTGCGGCTCGCCGCAGCCCAGGCGCTGGCGGGCGCCAACGCGGTCGTAATCTACGCCACTGGCGCCATCGTCGGCTCGCAGTTGGCGCCCGATCCCGCGCTGGTGACGGCGCCGATCTCGTTTTTCGTTGTCGGCACGGCGCTGGGCACGCTGCCGACCGGTTATGTGGCGCGTCGCCATGGTCGACGCACAGCTTTTATCATCGGCGCAGCGATCGGCGTGGTTGCGGGGCTGCTTGGCTGCCTTGCCATTTTGCGGGGTTCGTTCAGCGGCTTTTGCGTGGCGACGACGCTCGCCGGGGTTTACGCCGCCGTGGCGCAATCCTTCCGCTTTGCAGCGACCGACGGGGTCAGCGCGGCGTTTCGCCCAAAAGCCATGGCGTGGGTGCTGGCGGGCGGATTGGCCGGCGGCGTGCTTGGACCCCAGCTTGTCGAGCATTCCATGAACCTGTGGCAGCCGTATCTGTTTGCGGTCAGCTTTCTCGGGCAGGCTGGACTGGCGGCGATCTCGTTGCTCATTCTGCTCGGCGTCAATCTGCCGCTGCCGAGCGCGGCGGAGGCGGCGGGGGGGCGGGCGCTACGGCAAATTGCGACAACGCCGAAGTTCATTATCGCGGCGCTTTGCGGGGTGGTTTCGTATGCGTTGATGAATCTCGTCATGACGTCGGCGCCACTGGCGCTGAAGCTGTGCGGCTTGTCGTTGACGCAGTCCAATCTCGGCATCCAGTGGCATGTGCTTGGCATGTACGCGCCGAGTTTCTTCACAGGGTCGCTGATCGCCCGTTTCGGAGCGTCGCGCATCGTGGCGGCCGGGCTCGGGTTGACGTTGCTGGCGGCGTGCGTCGACCTCTCGGGTCAGTCTGTCATGCAATTCTGGATCGGGCTGGTGCTGCTCGGCGTCGGCTGGAACTTCGGCTTCCTCGGCGCCTCCGCGATGATCGTTGAAACGCACACGCCGCAGGAACGCACCCGCGTGCAATCGTTCAACGATTTTCTGGTGTTCGGAACGATGGCTGTGGGCTCGTTCTCGTCGGGCAAATTGCTGACCACTTATGGATGGGATGTGGTCAATCTGGTGACGTTTCCGCCGGTCGTTGCGGCGCTCGCCGCGTTGGCGCTGGCCGCCGCGATGGCGCGCAAAGCAGCGGCCTGACGTGACTTTCTAAGCGGCGTCGCGATGGGTGGCACGCAGGTCACCACGCAGGTCGCCATGCTGGTCACCACGCAAGTCACTTGCCTGCCAGCGGCCTAGCCAGGCGCCGCTGCTGTTGGCGAGCAGCGCGGCGAAATAGTCTTGGCGCGACATTTCGGCGAAACCCATGACGGTCGCATTGCCGGCGAGACAGTCGTGCAGCGCGAAGCCCTTGCGCGCCAGTTCGCCATCCAGCCGATGCAGCAACGCCGTTTGCAAATCGGCTGCGCCCGAAAGGCCTGTGGTGACGAACACACGGCCAAGCGCGACGCCGTAGCCACAAGCGACACGGCGGCCCCTTGGCGTGCGCAATTCAAAACTGTGGGAGAAGCCGAGGTCGTGCAATTCGGCGTGCAAATAGAGCAGCGCCGGCGAGGCGTGCGTCTTGCTGCATTGAGCGACAACCGCGTCGAAGTCGCGGTCGAGGGCGAAACTCAGGCTGTCACCGCCGGCGATGTGGGCCGGCCCGTCGTTTTCCGGCGCCGGCTGTGGGGCGCGCACAAAGCGCGTCAGCGGCGACACCCAGGCGAGGGCGCCAAACCATTCCTCGGCGAGGAGGCCGCGCGCGAAGCCCTCCAACAGCGCTTCCGGCGTCGGGTTTGCAACGAAGCCGCGCAAGTCTGTGGGATGATCGCAAGCCGGCGCTGGATCGGGCAGACATGTCCCGCCGCGCCTCGACCCGGGCGCGTAGTGCGCCGCTGCGCAGGCCAGCCCGCTCCAGCCGAAGCGCCGCACGGCGAGGCTGCAGCGGCGCAGGATGCGGCGGAGGCGCTCGCCCGGTCTCTCTGCGAACAGGCTTTGGCGAAGCTCAAGGCGTTGCAGACGCGACATTGGCGCAGCCGCCGGTGTCCCTTCCGAGAACAGTTCGCCGATCTGGCGGGTTCGAACGTCTAAACGCATCGCCAGCTCCTGGGCGGTTTTGCGCTGCGCCCGCAGCGACTGGTTGGCAGCGACTTGCCGAACAGCCAAACGATGGCGCCGCCGGCTTTCGGCCGGTTCAAGAAAATCATTACAAAATGCGTTAAAAACCGTTCAGAACTTCGCCGTCAGGCACGCCGCGCATTGCCTGTGTGGGGGGCTTCGACTAACTGGACGAGCTGGCAGACCGCCCCTTAATCGCCTCGGCGAGGATGCTTCCCATGGCCGAATTCGACGCGCATGCCCAGATCGTCGGCCAGCACGACAAGGTGCTGATCGTCGATTTTGGCTCGCAAGTGACGCAGTTGATCGCCCGGCGTGTGCGCGAGGCCGGCGTCTATTGCGAGATTGCACCGTTTCAGTCGGCACAGGCCGCGTTCGACGCCCTGGCGCCGAAGGCCGTCATTCTTTCCGGCGGCCCAGCTTCGGTGACGCAAGCGGGCTCACCTCGCGCGCCGGAAAAAATCTTCACTTCTGGTTTGCCAATTTTGGCGATTTGCTACGGCCAGCAGACGACGGCGGTGCAGCTCGGCGGCGTCGTCGAAGCCGGCCACGCGGCGGAGTTTGGCCGCGCCGACATCGAAATATGCGAAGCCAGCGCGTTATTTGCAGGGGTTTGGGAGGTGGGCAGCCGCTATCCCGTGTGGATGAGCCACGGCGACCGCGTGACCCGGCTGCCGCCGGGTTTCAGCGTCAAGGCGACAAGCGGCAATGCGCCGTTCGCCATCGCCAGCGATGAGGCGCGGCGCATTTACACCACCATGTTCCACCCGGAAGTTGTACACACACCAGACGGCGCCAGGCTGATCTCCAACTTTGTGCATGAGATCGCCGGATTGAAGCGCGACTGGACGATGGCGGCGTTTCGCGGTGAGGCGGTCCGCGCCATCCGCGCGCAGGTGGGAGCGGGCAGGGTGCTATGCGGCCTCTCGGGCGGCGTCGATTCCTCTGTCGCGGCGGTGTTGCTGCATGAGGCCATCGGCGAGCGGCTGACCTGCGTGTTCGTCGACCACGGGCTGCTGCGACAGGGCGAGGCGCAGGAAGTCGTCACCTTGTTTCGCGACCACTACAATATCCCGCTGGTGCATGTGGAGGCGAGCGGCGTGTTCTTGCGCGAGCTCGATGGCGTTGCCGATCCCGAAACCAAGCGCAAGATCATTGGCCGCCTGTTCATTGAAACATTTGAAGCGGAGGCGGCGAAAATCGCTGCCGACGGCAAGGGCGCGGCGGAGTTTTTGGCGCAAGGTACACTGTATCCAGACGTCATCGAGAGCGTCAGTTTTTCAGGCGGCCCGTCGGTGACGATCAAAAGCCATCACAACGTTGGCGGCTTGCCGGCGCGCATGAACATGAAACTCGTCGAGCCGCTACGCGAACTTTTCAAGGACGAAGTGCGGGCGCTGGGCCGCGAACTCGGCCTGCCCGCAGCCTTTGTGGGGCGCCACCCGTTTCCGGGGCCAGGTCTCGCGATAAGACTGCCCGGCGGCGTGACGCCAGAGAAACTCGAAATCCTGCGCAAAGCCGACGCCATTTATCTCGACGAAATCCGCAAGGCCGGATTGTACGACACGATCTGGCAGGCGTTCGCCGTGCTGCTGCCGGTGCGCAGCGTTGGCGTGATGGGCGACGGACGCACCTATGATTTTGTTTGCGCGTTGCGCGCCGTGACCAGCGTCGACGGCATGACGGCGGATTTTTACCCCTTCGACATGAATGTTTTGGGACGGGCGGCGACGCGCATCATCAATGAAGTCAAAGGAATTAACCGGGTCGTCTACGACGTGACGAGCAAGCCGCCGGGGACGATTGAGTGGGAGTGAGGGGATACAAACGGCGGCGATAGCGTAGGTACGGCGGCGAATTTCGCTGTGATGAAGTTGCTTCACCATCCATACTCACTTCCGCTGAGCTGGCGACCTCCCTTAGAATAGTAAGCTCGATGCAATCCTTATGTGACGGGCGGATTTCGTGCCAATGCGTCCGCACCTCTGTGCGCGAAGTCCAACGTGCAGACTATCACGTCGAAGATGTGATCAGGCACAACGATCGCTGTTTTTCCCGCGACTGCGGCTCAAACCCTCCGCTGCGGGGGCAAAAGGAACCAGCCGCCGGATCGGCAGACCTGCAACCACGGTATCATGGTGGCATTGATCTCAACGATCTTCTGCGGTAGTTCCGCAGCTTCGGCCCCGACCTGCGCGGCCTCCCAAAGCTCCAATACCCGGTTACCAAGCTCTGCCGGGACAGAATGGGGCCGTTCCAGCTTCGCCGCCATCAGACGCACTCCAAGCCATAGCTGCACCTCCATAACACCAATAGTTTCGCTCTCGGGGGATGGCGCGCGCAGGCGCAGAACTTGTTCCAGCTCCGCCGCATCGGGCCAGACGATCCGGCGGGTATCGCACACCACCCCGAGAAGCGAAGCTGCCCCCCAGAGCGAAAGCGCAACGGCGCGTGACTTCGGATCTCGGGCGCCGTGAAACTCCTCGGAAATTCGATCTCTCAGTGACTCCCGATCGAAATGGCGGCAAAAATCGAGAGGCAAGCTCTTGGAGATTGCAAACAGATTGCCTGCAAGCCCGCCAGCTGGAACCGACTGATAGAGCGAATCGAGCCAATCAGGTGTCGCAACGCGCAATACGAAATCCCGTTTCTGATCTTCCGTGGCTCCAGTCGCTAGCCGAAGCACATGCGACAGGTGCTGAAGACCAATTCCCGGCCGGTTCCAGTCTGATTGCTGTGAGTCCTTAACGATCCGATCGGCAGGAGAGTTGGCAAATTCAATCTTGCCTAACTCGAAAGCGGCATACTGAAACTTGACAAAGGCATCAATCTTCGGCGGAGGACCGCTTGTGCGACTACGTCTCCATTCCTGCAAATCGACCTCTAGGAAGGCTTCCCGCCAGATGGCCTCCGCGTCATCTTCCGTCAGGACAGAAACAATCGCGTCCTCACCCTCATCCAGCATTTTTCCTGCGAGCGTCTTGCGTCCGACTTTAGATGAGAAATAGGCGATCAAAATTGAGTAAATAGGCGGTAGAGCCGTCTTAGCATAGCGCAGGAAACTCGCGAGGTCGCTGAGCCGCGTCTTCAAGGCCACATCTATGAGGCTGGAGCGGTTCTTCTTGACCGCAAGCTTCGTTGACAACGCCTCAAAGATGGTCGGCAGGGTCTTCTCGGCATAGCGCAGGAAAGTCACGAGGTCGCCGAGCTCTGTCTCCAAAGCGACATCAATGAGGTGGGGGCGGTTCTTCTTGACCGCAAGCTCCGTTGACAACGCCTCAAAGATGGTCGGCAGGGTCTTCTCGGCATAGCGCAGGAAACTCGCGAGAAAGTGGAGCGGCGTCTGCAGGGCGATCTCTACGAGGCGGGAGTGGTTTTTTCCTTCGTTGGCGAGCACGCCACCGAAGCTCTTGGGCAGTTCGATCCCCAGACGCTTGGTCAGGCGCAGTGCCGACTCAATGTAAAGTAAGCTATCAAACAGCAGCAACAAATCCGGCCGGGCGATCAATCCGGCAATGAGGGCCTTGGCATCTTCCAGTTGTCCTGCCCGAATCATTCGCGTGGCCGCGATAAAGCCGAGCGCCGGGGAAGCCAGGGTCATTTCCTGAAAAAGGGTAGCGCGGTCGATGGAAGTCTCTATCGCTGATAGCAGCAGTTCACCTAGCGCGGCATGGACGAGGCGATAGCGCACATATTGCTTATTGGCGCCGGTCTCATCACGAAAGACAATCCCGAGCTTCACATTGCATGTCGTCAGCGCAGCGTTCTTGTCGGCCAGCGCGTCGGTCCGAATGCCAAGCTCGTATTCCTCTGCGATACAAAGACGGATCAGGTTCTGCTTCTCCGGCGGCGAGACGTGCCGAAGGTAGACCTCTTTAACTTGCTCGGTGGCATCCTTTTGCGTCAATTGCCACAGGCCTCGACGCAGATCGCGCATCCGCCGTGCTGCGGCGGCGCTGAAGACGATCAAGTCTGCGGTCGTCTCGGCGTTCTGGGGATTGCCTCCGAAAGTGCGGAGCCAGTTCGTCAGTTCCGTCTCGGGCGGTTCGGGCAGCAAATCTTCCGCGTGTTCGCGCAGGGCGAGGCGCCGGAACACCCCCCGTAACTCCGCCTGACGCGCCCGTAACGGTAAGACGTCCACCTTTAGGCTGGCGATCGCACTGCCCTTAGCGGTGCGGGTCTCCCGCCCAACCAGCAGCAATCGAGGGCGTTGCGAGAGCGGGATCTCCTCCCACGCCAGATACAACTCCTTGGCCCTCGTTTCCTCGAGGTGGATGTTGTCGAGCACGAAGAGCACTTCTTGATGGGCAAAACGCTTGAGATCGCCGATAAGCGCGTTAACGACATCGGGTGTTAAGTCGGGGTGCTCGGCAAAGTCGAAAGAATAGGCGGGCAGTCCTCGCTTAACGACATCCTGCGCCAGAAGCCATGCCAGCACGGTCTTGCCCGAGGCCCCGATCCCACGCACGAAGGCCACACGATCACGGGCAAGCCGCTCCGCCACCGTTGTGGCCGCTTCCGGCCTGTGTATTCGGCCTTTTTCGAAATCCTCCCGGTTGGGGATGAAGCTCACCCCCAGTCGGTTCTCGTCAGGCCCAATCTCGGAGCGATAGAGGCGGAAATGGGTCGGCCGATCCTGAATGCCGAGAACCTCGATCCTGGTTCGGGCGAATTCCGGCCCGGTCAGGATTGAGACGAGACCTTGCCCGAAAACCAGTTCCACCCTATCGCGCGCAAACCCGGCTTCTACGAATTTGTCGGTCCAATATTTGATCTCATCCGGACGGAAAGACGCCTTCGGCGAAACCGAAACGTGGAGGAAACCGCCAAGCTGGTCAGGCTTCAGGGCTTTGGCCTTTTCGAGATATTCTTTAAGATGTTTCAAGACGCCCGCGCGCTTGGCGGTGTGTGTGGCTTCGACCCCTTCGATCTTGCCATCGGCCGCCAATGAAGATGCATCTGGCCAGCCCGAGCGGGATTTTCCCTCCGGGCTGAGCGCGCGGAACCCTAAATACGGAAAGCGCTCCGGATATCTGATTCGAGCATAATCCTCGGCAATACGCTGTGCATCCTCGTTCGAGAGCGAAACGAGTTTAGCGGCAATCT
>JAYTTW010000100.1:0-8463 GCA_043744855.1 Hyphomicrobiales bacterium | reverse complement strand
GCGCCGGCATGGCGATCCTGCTTGGCGCGTTCCTCATGCACGGGCTGGTGCCTGGGCCGGACATGCTGACGAAGAACCTCGCCATCACCTATTCGATGGTGTGGTCGATCGCCATCGCCAACATCCTTGGCTCCGGCCTTTGCTACATTTTCTCCAGTCAGTTCGCCAAGCTCGCCAGCCTGCGTTACTCGCTGATCCTGCCGGTCGTGCTGTGCTTGGTCTACATCGGCGGTTTCGAGGGCAAACGGCAATGGGGCGATCTCTATTCGCTGCTGTTTTTCGGCGTGTTCGCCTGGGGCATGAAGCACTTCAAGTGGCCGCGCCCGCCGCTGGTTCTGGGTTTCATTCTAGGCGCCGTACTCGAACGCTACATGTTCATCTCCATCCAACGCTATGGCATCACCTGGATGGCGCGACCGCTCGTGATCGTGATGTTTGCGCTTTCCTTCGCCTCGTTGCTGGGGCCGTTCCTGAAGGACGTGAAGGTGCATGGCGGTATCAAGGGGCTGATATCGGACTTGCACGCACCCAAGTTACAGTGGTCCCACGCCTTCCCAATCATGATGCTGTGCATCTTCGCAGTCATGCTGCGTGAGGCGGTGACATGGAACTTCTACGCCAAGATCATTCCGATGATCGTCGGCACGGGCGCCGTATTGTTCTGTTCGCTGTCGCTGCTCGACGATCTCTGCAAGAGCGAGACGCACAAGGCGCGGTCGCTGGAAGCGGCGGCGATCGGCGAGGTGGCCGAAAAAATCCACATGGACATTGGCTCCAACATCACGCACCTGCCGAAGTTGATGATCGTCATGCGCGGCGGCATCTTCTTTGGGTGGATGCTGTTGTTCCTGACGGGGATGGCGCTGATCGGGCTCATTCCGACGGTGCCGATCTTCATTGTCCTGTTCATGCGGGTGGAAGCGAAGGAGCCATGGACGCTTGTCATCTGCATGGCGACGTTCATGACAATCTTCATCTACTTCCTGTTCGACTGGCTGCTGTCGATCCCGTGGCCTGGAACTTTTCTGGGCAGCGGCACGCTGTTTGATTTTCAGACCGGCTTCACTGGCGTGCAGTGGTGGAAAGAACACATCCCGAGCGGTTGATCTGCCTGGCCGAAAATCGGGAGGCCGCCACTGCGGGATGGCGGCCTTTTGGTTTCAGGACCGGCGCTTGCTGTATTCAGCGAAACAGTTCGTCGAAGACCTGCTTCCATTTGGGCATCCCGGCGTCGATGTCCTCGGGTGAAAAAGTCAGCGCGCGAAACACCACGCCATCCGGCTTCATGTCGGCTTCCGGAGCGGCGACATCGGGATGCACAGGAATGTAATCGTTGGCGCGGGCGATTCTCTGGCCTTCCTCTGAGACAACGAAATCCGCCAGCAGCCGGCCAGCGTTTGGATGGCGCGCCTTCGCCGTTACAGAAATAATCGACACGGAAGCGAAGGCGGGGTTCATGGGAATCCACGCCACGGGCGCGCCTTTCTTGCGGCTGATGACTGCGTTGTCGTTGAGAATCTGCAACGCCATCGGGTACTCGCCAGCGATGACCTGATCGAGGACGGCGCGGGCGGAAATTTTCAGGCCGGAAATGTTCTGGCCGGAGAGCGCGCGCAGATATTCCATGCCTTTTTCGTCGCCCATTTCGCGCAGCACGAGACCAATAAATCCGGTCGCTGCGGTGACGCCGGGATTGATGCCCCACGCCAGTTTGCCGCGCCATTTGGGGTCGAGAAAATCATTCCATGTTTTGGGGACGTCGGCAGCCTTGACGAGGCTGGTGTTGTAGCCCGGCGTGATGACCGTCAGTCGATGCGCCGTCCAGTAACCTTTGGGGTCCAGCAGGGACTTCGGCCAGGCGGAGACAAAATCCGGCTGGTACTTCGCCAGCACGCCTTCGGCGACCATGGCGGTTGGCGCGAAGCTGCCGTCAAAGACGTCTGCCTGCATGTTGTTGGCGCGGTGTTCGTTGACGAGCCGCAGGGCTGTTTCGCCGGGGTCGTTGCGTGTCGCCTCGACCTTGATGCCGTATTTTTTCTCGAAGGCCTCGGCAATAGGGGCGCCGAGTTGTTGCAGGATCAAGGTGGTGTACCAGACGACCTTGGCTTCGTTTCGCGCCGCCTCAACAAGCGCCGCGTCGGCAGCGCAGGCAGGGGCTGCGGCGATGGCGCCAAGCAGCAGCGCCGATACCGCCCAGTTGTGCAAGCCTGCCATGCATCTCTCCCGGTCGCCACTTGGGGCGGCGTTGTGGCCACTCTGGCGCCGGCATCGACGCTGGTCCAGTGCGCCTGAAAGCTATCTGCGGGGTTGTCGTGGCTGCGGCGCCTGTGTTGCTGCGTGGTTCGGGCGCCACACTGTCGGGCGTCACGCTTGTTCAATTGTCGCTGCGGGTGCAGGATCAAGCGGCGCGTCAGCCTGAACGCGATGGCATTGCGGGCGTGGCAGCCTGGATGCATGGCCGGCGCGGCTCACAAGGCTCGACAAGCTCGACGCTTTCTTGAAGGACTGAGGCCGATGAAACTCCCGGTTGGCGCCTGTGACGGGCAAATCCATGTTTTCGCCGATGCGGAAAAATATCCGCCGCGTCATCCCAAGCCGCTTTACACGCCACCGCCGGGCGAGGGAACCATTGAGCAGGCGCTGGCGATCTACGACGAGCTGGGCTTTGCGCATTTTGTTATTGTCAACGCGACGATCTACGCAACCGACGCGGCACTCCTTTGCGATACCTTGCGGGCATTGCCGAAGAACAAGGCGCGCGGCGTCGCCATCGTCGATGCCTCGGTGAGCGACAGGCAGCTTGCAGACATGCACGACGCTGGCGTGCGCGGCGCGCGCTTCAATTTCCAGGCGCGTTTTGGTCTCGTGCCAGACTTTGCAGATTTCCACCGTCAGATCGCCCGCATCGCGGAGATGGGCTGGATTGCCAAGGTTTTTTGCGGTGCTGAAGAGCTGGCCGATGTCGAGGCGGAATTGCGCAAAACGAAAATTACGATGTTGCTCGACCATATGGGACAAATTCCCGTCGAGCGCGGACTTGCGCAGGCGGGGATGATGCGAATGTTGTCGCTGCTGCGCGAGGAGCGCTTCTGGATGATGTTGTCGAACGGCGATCACCTGTCGCACGAGTATCCATGGGACGATGTCGTGCCGTTCGGTCGGGCGTTCTACGAGGCGGCGCCGCATCGTTGCATCTGGGGCAGCGATTGGCCGCATGTGGCGCGCTGGATTTCGCCACGGCCGAAGCCCTACGCACTGCATCCCACCGGCTTCAAGGGAAAGCTCGATCTCGCCATGCGCTATTTGCCAGACGCGGCGGCCGCGCAGGCGGTTTTCGTCGACAATCCGGCGCGCCTGTTCGGCTTCTAGCAGAATTTGATTGAGCATGATCTTTTCCGGAAACCGGCGTTCCCTTTTCGGGATCATGCCCTACATGCTCTAACGGCCTAGTATCCACCATCGGAAGAAAGTGAGTCACGCAGTGACGCGCTTTCTGGAGATGATAAGTGGATACTTCAACAAAAACGACGTACCCGGAATCTATGATTCCGGGTACTAGACAGCGCCGCGTTCGCGCAGCTTCGCGATGTCGTCGGCGCCATAGCCAAACTCGGCAAGAATTTCGTCGGTGTGTTCGCCAGCCTCTGGGGTGGGCGCGACAATCTGCGATGTCGCGCGACTCATGTGGATGGGTTGCCCGATCACCTGCGCCTTGCCGACCGCCGGCCAGTCGATGTCGCGCGCGATGCCGAGGTGACGCACCTGCGGATCGGCGAATGTCTCATCCAGTGTATAGACCGGGCCGCAGGGAATGCGCGCCGCTTCAAACGCCGCCATCCAGTGCGCAACCGGGCGCGTTGTCGTCACCGCCTCGATGGCGGCGATGAGCGCGACGCGATTCTTATAACGATTGCCAGCAGAATCGTAATCGGGGTGGCGCTCCAGTTGTGGCGCGCCGAGCGCTGCGCAGAAGGCTGGCCACATGTGCAACACCGGCGCGATGTTGATGTGGCCGTCGGCGGCGCGGAAGGCGCCCATCGGCGTCAACGTCGGATGGTGGTTGCCTTCCTGACCGGCGACTTCCTTGGCGATGGTCCAGCGCGCGGCTTGAAAGTCGAGCAGGAAAATCTGCGCTTCGAGCAGCGAGGTTTGCACCCACTGGCCCTCGCCGCTGCGTTGGCGCTCATGCAGCGCCGTCAGCATCGCGTTGGCGCATAAAATTCCCGCAAACATGTCGGATATGGCGGCGCCGGAGCGCATCGGTCCCTGACCGGGTTCGCCGGTGACGGACATGTGTCCGCCCATGCCTTGGGCAATCTGGTCAACGCCGGCGCGATGCGCGTAGGGGCCGTCCTGGCCGAAGCCGGAAATCGAGCCATAGACAATGCGTTTGTTGACAGCCCGCAGGCTCTCGTAATCGACCTTGAGACGATGCTTCACATCGGGCCTGAGATTTTCAACGACGACATCGGCGCGTGCGGCCATGCGCAGGAAAACCGCGAGTCCCTCCGGCGACTTGAGATTGAGGGTCATGCCGCGCTTGTTGCGATGCAGGTTCTGGAAGTCTGGCCCGTGGCGGCGGCCGATGCCTTCGCCGGAATTTCCGGGATTTTCAATCTTGATGACATTGGCGCCCCAATCGGCGAACTGACGCGCGGCTGTCGGCCCGGCGCGCGCATGGGTGAGATCGAGCACGATCAGGTCGGCAAGGGGCGTCGAGGCGCGTGGCGCGGGCATGGCGTGGCCTTCAGTTCAGGAGACCGCCAGCCAGCCAGCGCGCACCCCTGGCGTAAAGATTTTCGACCGCCGCGCCCTTCAGGCCGGGCATGTCCAGCTTGATCTTGTAGCCGATCTGCTCTTGCAAATAGGCGAGATGCCGATAGCCCTCGGGAAAGCGGGTGAGCGCAGCGTGATCGAGCTTGAGGGTGGCGGCGGGATCCACCGGGTCCATGCGGTCTTTTTCGTAGATCGGCTGGCGCAAGACAAAGCCCCATTTGCCGCCACGCCGTTCGATGAAGTCATAGAAGCGGCCGGTGCAGACGACGTCGACGAGGACCTCATGCAGAACGGCGCGCTGACTGATGGTCATCTTGGTTTGCGAGACAGCCCGGTCGCCGTTGAGATCGACGGAGTTGCCGCCGAGGAAATGCAGGATCGATACGCCCTTGGCCCAGCCGGCCTTGCTCATGGCGATGAACTCGTCCGCCGTGCCCTGCGTCCAGGTCGCTTGCATCACGCCGTCGTCGTGCCAGACCGTGCGGAAACGCTCCCAGTCGCCGGCGTCGCGCCACACCGCCCAGTTGTCGACGAGTTGCCGGATCGCCAGGCGGTCGATGACGTCTTGATCCATGTGCGGCTCCCTGAATTCGTCGAAAGCTTTATGGCCGAGATCGCCAAAGGCGCCAAATCTATTGCGCGCCAAATCTATTGGGGCGCCAAACGTAAACGCGTCGTTAACCAATGGCGCCATAGGGTTTGGCGAGCGCGATGCTGCGCGAACATGCACCAGCCGTGCAAAGACGCACCGTGAAGGACACCGTTTGGCGCCGGGACCCCGATATTCCCTCGTGTTGCCGATCTTCAATGAAGAGGCGGTGCTGCCGATCCTGTTTCATCGGCTCGACGCTGTGCTGGCCAAATTTGACGGCCCGGCGGAGGTCATCCTTGTGGATGATGGCAGCACGGATTGCAGCTCCATTGTTCTGGCGGGACGCGCCAAACAGGATCCGCGCTATCGCTTCATCGGCCTGTCGCGCAATTTCGGTCAACAGATCGCCATGACCGCCGGGCTCGACGCGGCCTCGGGCGACGCCGTTATTTTGATGGACGCCGACCTGCAAGATCCGCCGGAAGTCATTTTGCAAATGATTGAGAAATGGCGCGAGGGTTACGAGATTGTTTACGCGCGACGCGCCTCGCGCGCCGGCGAAAGCCGCTTCAAGCTGGCGACGGCGAAGCTGTTCTACAAAATTATGAGTAAGCTGGCGTCGGTCGACATCCCGCAGAATGTCGGCGACTTCCGTCTGGTTGATCGCAAGGCGCTTGAAGTGTTCCGTTCGATGCGCGAGCAGGATCGTTTTGTGCGCGGCATGTTTGCGTGGGTCGGTTTCCGCCAGACGGCGATTGAATTCGAACGCGACGAGCGCGCGGCGGGCCAGACCAAATGGCCGCTGGGTAAACTCATCAAGCTCGCCATTAGCGGACTGATCAGCTTTTCCGACGCGCCGTTGAAGTTGGCTCTGTGGATGGGCGCTGGCGTGTCAGGCGTGGCGCTTTTGTACGGCTGCTATGTCATCCTGAAACGGTTGTTCGTCGAGGATTTTCTGCCGGGATGGTCGTCGACGATGGTGGTCGTTGCGTTCCTTGGCGGCGCCAACATGCTGCTGACCGGCATACTCGGTCTCTACATCGGGCGCATTCATTCGGAAGTGAAGCGACGGCCGCTTTATATCGTCGGACGCACGGCAGGATTTGAGACAGAAAGCGTCGTCCATCAAAACGGCGCGTACGAGACGCACGAGGCGCCGCAGCGCCGCGTTGCCTGAAGCGGCTCGAACCTGGAGCCAGGATGAGCGTCATTCTCCATACGCCGGATCAAGCCGCGTCGCCCGCCGTTACGGGCTCGCCGGCGCAATGGGTGACGCGACCGCAATTCGGCGTCGGACTGTTTTTATTGGCGATATTGCAGCAATGCCTTGGTCATCACAACGCCGATAACTCATGGTTGTTCACGGTTTGCGAGCGGATGCTCGACGGCGCGCAGCCCTATGTCGAGTTGATCGAAACCAACCCTCCGGCGTCGTTCCTGATTTATCTCCCGGCGGCGTTGCTGGCGCGGATGGCGCACGTAAGGCTTGAGTTCATGGCGTCGGCCTGCGTGTTTGTATCGGCAGCTTTGAGCCTGTGGTTCAGCTGCAATATTTTGCGGCGCGCCGGATTGTGGCGTCGCGACGAGGCTGGTGTCGTTTGCAACGCCGCCATTTTCGCCTTTCTGCTGCTGCCGGGATTTTCCTTCGCTGAGCGCGAACACATCGCCGCCATCGCCGTTTTGCCGGCGCTGGCGATTTATTCGGTGCGCGCTGAAGGCGGAGCGCCGCGATTTGGCGATGCGTTATTCGCCGGGTTGCTGGCTGGCGTCGCGATTTCGCTGAAGCCGCATTTTGCGTTGGCGCTCGGGTTGCCGCTGCTCTGGCTGGCGTGGCGTCGCCGTTCGCTTGCGAGCGTTATGGGCGCGGAAAATCTAGCGGCGGCGGCGGTGGGGCTGGCCTACGTCGGCGTCGTCTTGGCGTTGTTTCCGCACTTCTTCGACGTGTTGCCGTCCATTCTCGATACCTACGTGCCGATCCGCGAGCCGCTGCGGATTTTGCTGCTGCATCCGTGGTTTTTGGCGCACGCCGGGCTGCTGATAGCTGCCGGGTACGCTGCAAGCGCTTCGCGCATCGGTTCGCGTATTGACGCGCGAGTGGTTATTCTGGCTAGCGCTTCGCTGGGGTTTGCGGCGGCGTTTCTCGTTCAAGGCAAGGGATGGGTCAACCATGGCTTGCCGGGCGTGGAGTTGGCGTTGATGGCGCTTGTGATCGCTTGCGCCCCGATGATTTCCGCGCTTGCAAACGGGGTTCCCAATGAGGCGTCCTTGCGCCTGCGACCCTTGGTTTTTTATGGTCTGGCGCCTGTCATGTTGGGACTTTCAATCCTGTTCGGATCGGTTCTGCAATTCAGCCAGAAGCGCGAATATCCGGGCCTGATCGAGGCGGTTCAACAGGTTGCGCCGCCGCACCCAAAAGTCATCGCCTTATCGGGCGATCTTGATGTCGGCCATCCGCTCGTGCGGGCGGTTGATGGCGTGTGGGTTGGGCAGGCGCATTCGCTGTGGCTGATGCTGTGCGCGCAGTTGATTATCGATTCCGGGCGCGGCGCCGATCCCCGCTTCGCTGCATATGTTGAACGCGACGGTCGCATGTTCGCCGAGAATGTGCGCCAGCGTCATCCCGACGTTATTCTCGTCAGCAAGGGCGAGCGCGTCGATCTGATGATGCGTCAACGCGATGTCGCGGACGTCATGCAAACCTATATGCCGTCGGCTTTCGTTGAGGAAGTGACAGTGTGGATTGCGCGCCCGCGCCCGTAGTAACGGGTCAAGCAAGACGCGGCTTTGAGCTTTCGCCGATTTTCCGGCACACTCTGACGCACGGCGACAGCGTTGCTGCGGGAGGTTTTCATGAAAGTATGCGTCTACGGCGCCGGGGTTATTGGCGGGATTCTGGCGAGCGCTGTGGCGCAGGCCGGACATCAAGTCACGGCAATTGCGCGCGGCGCTCATCTCGCCGCCATCCGCGCCAACGGCCTGACCCTCGTGACGCCGCAGGGGCGCACGACGACGAAGCTTGCCGCGAGCGAGGATCCGCGTGAGTTCGGCGAACAGGATCTGGTGATCGTTGCGGTGAAAACGCCGGGGTTTTTCGA
>JAYTTW010000099.1:0-30734 GCA_043744855.1 Hyphomicrobiales bacterium | reverse complement strand
CCGCAGGGACGGTGGAATCCTATGAGGGAACGGACATGTCCGGGGTGACGCCTCGATGCCAGGCGATCTTCAACGCTTGCGTCGACGAATCCAAAGTTTGCGGCGTCAGGCTCAAAAATTGCCGGGAATTCGACAGGATGGATCGGAACGGCAGTTGTTACAGGAAGAAGCGTTGACGGGCGGAACGGAACCGCGACGATTTCGGGGCGCGCGTCGCTTATGTTCGCCGAGACGGACATGATCGTGTTTGATGACCGGTGAAATCATGATGCGGGTTAGCCGACATCCCCGATCTTCAACAGTTGCGCAGCGTTGCGCCAGGCAATGTCAGCGCGCAGGTCTTCCGGCATTTCCACGTCGTCCATGAAACCGCCGGCTTCACGGATGTTTTCGAACGGAAAATCCGCCGAAAACATGACGCGTGAACGGCCGAGCGCCGCGACCGAGCAGTCGACGGGTTCGCGTGAATACATGCCGGAGATTGTCACGGCGATGTTGTCGATGATGAACTGCGACACGTCCTTTTTCATCTTGACGCCGTACAGCGATTTGGCGCGGCTATCGAGGCGCCACAGCATGAACGGCAAGCTTTCGCCGCAGTGGCCGAGCAGCAAGGTCGCGCCGGGAAACCGCTCAAAGACGCCGCCGAACACGATGCGCAATGCGTGGGTGGCGGTCTCAACGCCCCAACCCCACGTGGCGCGCATCAACACCTTGTAGTCGCCATAGCCCTCGTACATGCGCACGGGATCGGCGGGGTGCAGATAGATGGGCACGCCAAGTTCCTCGGCTTTGGCCCAGAACGGATCGAAGCGCCGCTCGTCGAGATAGTGGCCGAGCGTCTGGCCATTGATCATTGCGCCTTTGAAGCCCATGCGAACGCAACGTTCGAGTTCGGCGGCGGCGGCTTTCGGGTCCTGCAAGGCGATATGCGCAAAGCCTTCGTAGCGGTCCGGGCGCTTGTGTACTTCAGCGGCGAGAAAATCGTTGGCTTCGGCCGCCTTGTAGGCGGCGCGCGCGGCGTCCGGCTCGATTTGCAC
Source organism: Hyphomicrobiales bacterium (assembly GCA_043744855.1). Lineage (GTDB taxonomy): Bacteria > Pseudomonadota > Alphaproteobacteria > Rhizobiales > Beijerinckiaceae > Terripilifer. The sequence continues at coordinate 29,694 of JAYTTW010000099.1, read as the reverse complement.
GCCCGGGCCGGCGACGGAAAGCACGGCCTTGCGGATTCCCGCCGCATCCATCTCGCCCAGACGCAGGTCGCCGAAGTTGGTCAGCCGGGCGTAAATGGGCTCGAAAACGCTTGGGGGCACGAGCGACATGGTGGGACGCCAATACTCCTCAAGGCCGGGCGAAATAAAATGTTCCTCGAGCGCAATCTTCTGCATGTTGAGGCTTTCTTTATGGCGCGTGACGCCCTTGCGAAAGAGTTGACGCGACGATACGGTTGAGCTGTCTTTGCGGTCAATGGCCAAGTCTTTGCGGTTAATAGCCGAGTCTTTGCGGTTAATAGAACTGTGCCGGAGAAGCCATCGTGATCAATGTACGCGGCGCCAATTACCAGGAAAATCTCGCCAACGAGATGGGCCTCGAATTCTATAATCTGTCGCACCGTTTCGGCTATCAGTCGCCGAACTGGCCGTATTTCGAAGATGTGAAGATCGAGCGCATTCACTACATGGCGAAGTCGGGCGTGCTTTCGCAGCGCATCACGACGAGCATGCACAACACCACGCACATCGATGCGCCCGGCCATGTGGTGGCCGGAACAGCGTTCATCAACGAGATTCCATTGCCGCATTTTTTCGGCTCGGGCATTGTGCTTTCGATCCCGAAGAAAAAGTGGGAGCCGATCACCTATGATGATCTCGAGAAGGCTGGCGGCAAAGCGGTGCGCCCCAACGATGTCGTCCTCGTCAATACCGGCTGGCATCACATATACGAGGACAATGAAGACTATTTCGCGCGCGCGCCGGGTTTCGTGCCGTCGGCGGCGGACTGGTTCGTCGAGAAGAAGGTGAAGGTTGTCGGCCACGACACGCAGGCCAACGATCATCCGCTGGCGACCGCCATCGGCCCGCAGCGCAACGGCCCGTTGCTACCGCACTTGAAGGAGGAATATTTCGAGTGGTCTGGCGGGCGCGACTGGAAGGATGATTTTCCCGAATGGGAGCCGGTGCATCGCAAGCTTTTCACCAATGGCATTCTCGGCATCGAGAACGTCGGCGGCGATCTCGACAAAGTGACCGGCAAGCGCGTGACATTTGCGTTCTTCCCATGGAACTGGGAGCGCGGCGATGGTTGCATCATTCGCCTCGTGGCGATGATCGACAAGGGCCAGAAGTATCGCATCGAGACGGGCGAAGCCTTCGGCGCCTCGGCGCCAAAGTTCGCAGGGCCGTGAGCGAATACCTCAACGCCCTAACCAGTATGAAAGCGGGACTTTCAGATGCGCTTTTGCGCGTCGGCTAGTACCCGGAATCAAAGATTCGGGGTACGTCGTTTTTGTTGAAGTATCCACTTGTCATCTCCAGAAAGTGCGTCACTGCGTGACTCACTTTCTTCCGATGGTGGATACTATATCCACAGCACGTCGAGCGCGAATGTGTGCGCTTCGAACGGTGGCGCCGGCACGGAATCTTCGTTCTTGAACCCGGCCATGAGCAGCCATTTGCCCCCGCGCGCTTCCAGAACTTCCAACGTGCGCGCGATGGGATCGACATACCAGCAGTGGTTGACGCCGAATTGAGCGTAGACCGCCAGCTTGTCAGTGCGGTCGATCGCCTGCGTCGAGGGCGAGAGGACTTCGGCGAGCCAGTCGGGCGCGGTCTCGATCCAGGCCGTCTCGGGGAAAGGCGTCAGGCGTTCCCGTCGCCAGCCCGCGAGGTCCGGCACGATGACGTGGGGACCAAGATGCAATTCTGGCTCGACCATGAAAATCCAGCCGCCCGGTCCGCCGTTCCCGTCACGATCAAATGGCATCGTAACTTCGCTGCCAAGGCGATTCGCCGCCACGGCGTGGCGCGGCGCGGGCCGCGGGTGGGCGTGCAGCGCGCCGAAAATGATCTCGCCCACCATGTTCGCGGGCAAGGCCTCGATGTCGGCGTATGTCGCGGGTCGGGGATTCGATTTCAGCATGGCGCCACTCGCGGCTGATTATGGGCGCGGGCGCGCGGGCTGACAACCGGATTTTCATGTGTATATTGAGCGTGTGCCCCAGACCGCCAGTAGAGAGCGTCATGAAAGCGAAAAAATTCGGCGATGCAAAGCCCTACGATGCCGTCAATCACCGAGGCAATCTCGGCTTGCGCCTGCAGGGCTTTGAAGCGGGCGGGCCGACCAATCAATGGGTCGGCCTTTCGCACTTTCTGCCGGGCGGCGGCGCCGGGCCGGACTCGACGCCGTTTGAAAAGGTCTACGTGGTGCTGGAAGGCGAAATGACCGTCCTCATCGGCGGCAAGGAAACCGTTCTGAAAAAGCTTGATTCCTGCACCATCGCGCCCAACGAGGTGCGTGAGATCGTCAATCGCGGCAACGATGTGTGCACGATGATCGTCGTCGTGCCGTATCCGCCGGGACACCAACATTGATCCTGACGCGCCACGCGGGGAAACACACATGAGCGACGATTTCCTGAAAGACCCGCTGTCGATCTTCGCCGTCAAAGGCAAGGTCGCCATTGTCACTGGCGCTTCGGGCGCCTTTGGCGCGCTGGCGGCGAAAATCCTCGCCGGCGCCGGCTGCAGGCTGGTGCTGAGCGCTGGCAAGAAGTCGGAACTTGAGGGCATCGCTGGTGAATGCAAGGCGATGGGCGCCGAAGTCGAGGCGCTCAATGTGCGCCCGTCGAGCGAAGACGCCTGCGCCAGGATCGTCGAGGCCGGCGTCAAGCGGTTCGGCGGCGTCGACATTCTCGTTATGGGCTCCGGCAAGAACGACGTATCGAAGATTGGCGAGATGACGCCGGCGCGGTTTCTCGACGTTATGGACGCCAACGTGACCCAGAGCTGGCTGATGGCGCGGGCCTGCTCCAAGCAGATGATCGCGCAGGGTCGCGGCGGCAAAATCGTTTTGATGTCGTCGGCGCGTGGTCTGCTCGGGCATCCGGCGGGTTATACTGCCTATTGCGCCTCGAAGTCGGCGGTTGACGGCATCACCAGGGCGCTCGGCTGCGAACTCGGCCCGACCGGCATTACCGTCAACGCGATTGCGCCGACCGTGTTTCGCTCGCCATTGACGCAGTGGATGTTTGAGGACAACGACCACGCGAACGCGGTGCGGGGTGGATTTTTGACTCGCGTGCCGAAGGGGCGTCTCGGCGAGGCGTCGGACTTGGCGGGGCCGCTGCTGTTTCTGGCGTCGGCGGCATCGGATTTCTACACCGGGCATATTCTGTATGCGGACGGCGGTTACACGGCGGGCTAGAGCGCGATGACGCTTCTTCGAATCGTCGTCGCACTCTAGCTTTCTGAATGAGCATGATCTTTTCCGAAAACCGGCGTCCACTTTTCGGGATCATGCTCTAACGGCTAAACCGGAGGTTCAAGTGATCGACGTGAGCAAGGCGCGCATCGGCGTGCTCGGCGCCGGCCTCATGGGTCACGGGATCGCGCAGATTTTCGCACTGCATGGGCATGATGTATGCGTCTATGATCCGGCTCCGGCTGCGCTCGACGCTGTGCGCATCCGCATCGCCGCCAATCTGCGCGATCTTGACCAGGACGAGAGCTCCGCGCAGCGCGTCACGCCGTGCGCCAGCATTGAAGCCGCCGTCACGAGTGCTGACTTCGTCGTTGAGGCAGCGCTCGAAGATCTTGGCGTCAAGCAGCAGCTCTTCGCCGAAGTCGAAAAACATGCGCGCGCTGACGCCATTCTGGCCAGCAACACGAGTGTTATTCCGATCACGCAAATCATGCAGGGTGTAAAAGACGGCGCGCGCACTGTCGGCACGCATTGGTGGAATCCGCCGTATCTGGTGCCGCTCGTTGAAGTGATCGGCACGGATCGTACTTCGCAACAATGCATCGACTGGACGATGGCGCTGCACAAGTCGCTCGGCCAGCAACCCGTGCACGTGAAAAAGGACGTGCCGGGGTTCGTCGGCAACCGCTTGCAACATGCGCTTTGGCGAGAGGCGATTGCGCTTGTTGAAATGGGCATTTGCGACGCCGAGACGGTCGACATCGTCGTCAAGGCGAGCTTTGGACGACGCTTGGCTGTGCTGGGGCCGCTTGAAAATGTCGACATGGTCGGCCTCGATCTGACGCAGGCGATCCATGCGACCGTGCTGCCAGCCATCGATAGCCGCCCGGCGCCCTCGCCGTTGCTGAAGCAGCGCATCGACGCGGGCAAGCTTGGCTTCAAATCCGGCGAAGGCTTGCGCAAATGGAGCGCCGACGCGCAGGCGGCGTTGCGGCTGAAAGTGCTGCAACATTTGAAGCAGGCGCGCGAACGCGATGTATGAGGCGATGCGCACGATGGCGAGCGCCTGAATTATGGCGCTGCTCTCGCTTGAGAAAGTCTCCAGACGCTTCGGCGCCATCGTTGTGGCGGACGGCGTCAATCTCGATGTGCCGCGGGGTCAGGCGCTGGGTGTTCTCGGACCCAACGGCGCCGGCACGACGACGCTGTTCGGCATGATCGCTGGCGCGGTTGCGCCCGACGCCGGACGTATTGTTTTCGACGGCGTTGACGTGACGCATCGCTCTTCGGCGCAACGCTGCCGGCTCGGCATCGCGCGATCCTTCCAGATACCGCAGCCGTTCGGCGCCATGAGCGTGTTTGAAAACCTCGAAGTTGCGGCGCGGCTCGGCGCGCGTCTGGGCCGGCGACAAGCCGAGCCCGCGTGCGCCGAAATTTTGCAGCTTTGCGGATTGTGGAACATCGCCAACCGTCACGCCCACTCGCTGACCTTGTTGCAGAGAAAGCGGCTTGAACTCGCCCGGGCGTTGGCCAGTCGCCCCAAGTTGTTGCTGCTTGACGAGGTGGCGGGCGGGCTCAGCGAAGAGGAGTGCCAGTCTCTTGTCGGGCTGGTGCGCGCGGTGAAGCAAAGCGGCGTGACGATTGTGTGGGTCGAGCATATCGTTCACGCGCTGATCGCCGTCGTCGATCGTCTGGTGGTGTTGCATGGCGGCGCCCTGATTGCGGACGGGCTTCCGGCTGATGTCGTCGCCAGCCCGCAGGTGGCCGAGATCTACATGGGAATTCCCGCCAATGCGTGAACCGTTGTTGCAGGTGCAATCGCTGGACGCGTTCTACGGCGATTTCAAAGCCCTGTTCGGCGTCAGTCTGGAGATCGGCAAAGGCGAAGTGGTGGCTATTGTGGGCGCCAACGGGGCCGGCAAAAGCACGCTGTTCAAGACCATCGTCGGGCAATTGGGGGCGCCGCGCGGCGCGGTGCGTTTGGCTGGCGAAGCCATCGGCGGCAAGCGCGTGCATGAAATTGTGGCGCGCGGCGTGGCGCTTGTGCCTGAGGGGCGGCGATTGTTTCGCTCGCTCAGCGTTGAGGAAAACCTCATTATCGGCGGTCAGGCGGGTCGTGCCGGGCGGTGGACGCTGGAGCGCGTGTATGAACTTTTTCCGGTGTTGCGGGAGCGCCGTCACCAGTCGGCGAGCCAACTTTCCGGCGGCCAGCAACAAATGGTCGCCATCGGTCGCGGGTTGATGTCGAATCCGCAGTTGCTGCTGTGCGACGAGATCAGCCTTGGACTGGCGCCCATCGTCGTGCGTGACATTTACGCCCGGCTGCCGCAAATCGTTGCGGATGGCGTATCGCTCGCCATTGTCGAGCAGGACCTTACGCAAGCGCTGGCTGCCTCGCATCGGGTGATTTGTTTGCAGGAGGGGCGTGTTGCGCTGTCTGGCGAAAGTCGCGTTGTCACCCGCGAGAGCATCGCGGCGGCGTATTTCGGAATTTAGGCGATGGATTGGGTGAATACCATCGTGCAGGGGGTTCTTGTTGGCGGGCTCTACGCGTTGTTTGCGGCGGGACTGTCGCTGATTTTTGGTGTCATGCGGCTGGTCAACATCGCGCATGGCGACCTGATCGTGCTCGCCGCGTTTCTGGCGCTTGTGGCGACGCAAACGCTTGGGCTGGGGCCGCTGGCGTCGCTGCTTGTGGTCATCCCTGTCATGGCGTTGCTTGGCTATGGCCTGCAACGCTTGCTGCTCAATCGCACGCTGGGCGAGGACCTGTTGCCGCCGTTGCTGGTGACCTTCGGTCTGTCCATCATTTTGCAAAACGGCTTGCTCGAAATCTTCAGCGCCGACAGCCGCCGCCTGCAGGCCGGCGGACTTGAGACGGCGAGCGTTTCGCTGGCGCCGGGTTTGCAACTCGGCGTGTTGCCGTTGTTGCAGTTTGGCGTCGCCGTGGGGATCATCGCGGCGCTGCAATGGTTGTTCTATCATACCGCGATGGGGCGGGCGTTTCGCGCCACATCCGATGACGCCGAAACCGCGCAACTTGTGGGCCTCGACAACCGCCATGTGTTTGGATTGGCGATGGGCTTGTCGCTGGCGGTAACGGCGGTCGCAGGGGTATTTCTCGCGGTGCGCGCCAATTTTGATCCATCGATTGGGCCAGCGCGACTTATCTTCGGTTTTGAGGCGGTGATCATCGGTGGGCTCGGCAATCTGTGGGGCACTTTGGCGGGCGGCATCGTGCTTGGTGTCGCCCAGGCGGTCGGCGCGAAGCTCGATCCCGGCTGGCAGTTACTGGCTGGCCATATCGCGTTTCTTTGCGTGCTGGCGCTGCGGCCGCAAGGTTTGTTTGCGCGAGTGCAGGAATGAGTGCGCCGGCGCTCACTGCAACTTCGACGCGCGCCAGCCGCATCGGCGCCATCGTCGGCGGCGTGGCGCTGTGTGGCCTTGCGGCGGCGCCATTTTTCGCCGACGCGGCATGGCTCAGTTTGCTGACGCAAATCTTCGCCTATCTGGCGCTGGCGACGTTGTGGAATTTACTGGCCGGATTTTCCGGTCTTGTGTCGGTCGGCCAGCACGCGTGGGTGGGTGTCGGCGGCTATTGCCTGTTCGGCCTGACGATCTTCGCCGGGATACCGGCGCTTGCGGCGATACCGATTGCGGGCTGCCTTGCCGCGTTGCTGGCATTGCCGGTGGCGGGCTTGCTGTTTCGCTTGCGCGGTTCGTATTTCGCTATCGGTTCATGGGTCGTTGCAGAGGTCATGCGGTTGCTGGCGTCGCAGGCGACCGCGCTCGGCGGCGGTTCTGGCCTCAGTCTGCCGACGCGCGTCGTGCTCGATATCGCCAACTCCAGACAGGCGCGCGAAAGTCTGGTCTACTGGGTGTCGCTGGCGATGACGGTGCTGGTGCTCGCAGGGGTGGTGGCGTTGCTGCGTTCGCGCTGGGGGCTTGCGCTACGCGCCTTGCACAACAACGAACTGGCGGCCCGGGCGAGCGGCGTCGAAGTGACAAAAACGCGACTGCTGGTTTACGTGCTGACAGCGTTCGCGACCGCTTGCATTGGCGCGTTGATTTTTTTTGCAGAAGCTGCGGATATCCCCGGACGCCGCTTTCAGCGTCAACGACTGGACGGCGTTCGTAATTTTTATCACCGTGATCGGCGGCGTCGGCAGGCTGGAGGGTCCGTTCATTGGCGTCATCGTGTTCTTTGTGTTGCGCCAGACCCTGGCGGATTTCGGCTCCGTCTACCTGATGCTGCTCGGCGCCGTGGCGATCGGCGTCATGCTGAAGGCGCCGCAGGGGTTGTGGGGTCTGCTGGCGGAGCGCTACGAATGGGAGCTCCTGCCGCTGCAGCGGCGGGTGGTTTATGCTAGCACCCGGAAATAATGATTCCGGGTACGTCGTTTTTGTTGAAGTATCCGCTTATCATCTCCAGAAAGCGCGTCACCGAGTGACTCACTTTCTTCCGATGGCGGATACTAAAGCGGCGCCATCCGCGCAACCACCATCAAGGCAACCACGCATCAAGGCAACCACGCATCAAGGAATGAGGCCATGACCGAAGCCGCCAAACGCAGTCTCGCCAACAAGGTTATCATTTCCTGCGCCATCACTGGCTCCATCCATACGCCAACCATGTCGCCCTACCTGCCAGTGACGCCCGATGAAATCGCGACCTCGGCAATTGGCGCGGCGGAAGCCGGCGCGGCGATCCTGCATTTGCATGCGCGCGATCCGCACAATGGCAAGCCCTCCGCCGACCCGAAAGTTTTCATGCAATTTCTGCCGCGCATAAAGGCGGCGACAAACGCGGTGGTGAACATCACCACGGGCGGCAGCGTGCAGATGAGCATCGAAGAACGCCTCGCGGCGCCGCTCGTTGCCTCGCCCGAAATGTGCTCGCTCAACATGGGCTCGATGAATTTTGCGCTGTATCCCATGGCGACGCGCTACAAGGAATGGAAGCATGACTGGGAGCAGCCCTATCTGCTCAACTCCGACGCCAACATTTTCCGCAACACGTTCCGCGATATCGAGCACATCTACAAAGCGCTCGGCGAAGGTCACGGCGTCAAGTTCGAGCATGAGTGCTACGATGTCGGCCACCTCTACAACCTGGCGCATTGCCTGGATCGCGGCCTGTTCAAGCCGCCGGTGTTCCTGCAAATCATTTTCGGCATTCTTGGCGGCATCGGCGCCGATATCGACAACCTCATGTTCATGAAAAAAACCGCCGACAAACTGTTCGGCAATAACTACCGCTGGTCGGTGCTGGCCGCCGGCCGCTCGCAGATGCCATTTTGCGCGCACGCCACAATGATGGGCGGCAACGTGCGCATCGGGCTGGAGGATTCGCTCTTCATCGGGCGCGGCGAATTGTCAACGAGCAACGCGCAGCAGGTGACGAAAGTGCGCAAAATAATTGAGGAACTCGGCTACGAGGCTGCAACTCCCGATGAGGCGCGCGAAATGCTCGGTCTCAAGGGCGTGGCGCGGGTCAAATTTTGAGCGGCGCTGTGGAAGTTCTGGTTTACGAACGCGAGGCGCATTTCGCGGCGGCGGAACTGGCGGCGGCGTTTCCCACCGTGGTCGTCCATGACGCGCGCACCCACGCGCAAGCTCTGACCTTCGCCGGTAACGCCAGCGTACTGGTTGCACTGGCGCATGAAATCACCGACGAACTGATCGCCGCCATGCCGAAGCTGGAGTGGATTTTCGCCTTGTCGACGGGCGTCGATAATCTGTGGAAGCTGACATCACTGCATCCGTTCGTTCGCGTCACCAATGGGCGCGGCATCCACGGGCCGCAGATGGCGGAGCTTGCCTTCCTGTTCATGATTGGCCTGGCGCGGAATTATGCGCGCATGCAGTCCAATCGCGAGGCGCGCGTCTGGGATCGCTGGCCGCAGCCGGTGCTGGTTGGAAAAACCGTGGTGATTTTGGGGATAGGCGCCATCAGCGAAGCGGTGGCGCAGCGCTGCAAGGCTTTCGACATGCGGGTCGTTGGGGTCAGCAATGCGCGTAGCGGCAACCCAGGGTTTGACCTCGTCATGCCGCGCGCGCGACTGCACGAAGCTTTGGCGACGGCGGATTTCGTGATTGTTCTCGTGCCGCTCGACAACACGACACGGGGCATGGTGGGGGCCGCAGCACTCGCCGCCATGCGACCGACAGCGTTTTTGATCAATCTGGCGCGCGGCGACGTGATCGATGAAGCGGCGCTCATCGCCGCCCTGCAAAACGGTGGGATCGCTGGCGCCGGGCTCGACGTCTTTTCAATCGAGCCTCCAGCGCCAGACAATCCGCTTTGGGATATGCCGAATGTGATGCTGACGCCGCGCATTGGCGGCATGAGCGATATCTACGCCGATCAGGTATTTCCCGTTGTCGCGAACAATCTGCAGGCATTGTGCGACGGACGCGCGGGTGACATGCGTAACGTCGTGCGCGCCGCGTAAACGATGAGCAACAAAGTTGCAGGGAAATGTTATGCGCCTGTTTGACAATCGTGTCATCGCTCTGGTGTGCGCAGCGGCCGTTTGGAGCGCGGTCGGCACGGCGCGCGCGGCGGACTATTACGCCGGCAAGAACATCGAAATGTTGATCGGCGCTGATGTCGGCGGCGGTTACGATATTTATGCGCGGCTCGTGGCGCGCCACATGCAAAAGCATATTCCCGGCAAGCCCAATATTCTGCCGCGCAACATGCCCGGCGCCGGCAGCGCGGTTGCAGGCGGGCAACTTTTCCGCGTCTCGCCGAAGGATGGAACGGTGCTCGGCGCGCTGATGCCCGGCGCCATCATGGGGCGACTGCTCGACGCGCGCGCCAGCACTTTGTTTGAGCCGACAAAGTTCAACTACCTCGGCACTGCCGACAGCGGCACGCGCGTCTGCCTGACGCACAAGACCTCGCCAGTGAAGACTTATGAGGATGCGTTGAAGCAGAAAGTCGTGATGGCGGCGAGCCAGGCCGGCGGCGCGACGCGCGACTACGAGGCGCTGCACAATCACGCGACGGGAACGCGGTTCGAAATCATCAGCGGCTACAAAGGCACGTCGGATATATTTCTGGCGCTGGAGCGTGGCGAAGCGGCAGGCCTGTGCGGGCTCGACTGGTCAAGCCTCAAATCGCAGAAACCCGGCTGGATCACCGATCACGAGGTCAACATCATCATGCAAGACGGCATTGACCCGGAGCCCGAATTGACGGCGATGGGAGTGCCGCAGATTTGGCCTTTCATCAGCAACGAGCTTGATCGCAAGGCTGTCGAACTGGTGCTGAGCCAGCAACTTTTCGGCCGCTCCTACGTCGCCCCGCCGGGCACGCCGAAACAGGTCGTCGACATCCTGCGCGGAGCGTTTTCCGCGACGATGGCTGATGCAGAGTTTCTCGCCGATGCACAAAAAGCCCGCATCAGCATCACGCCATCGGGCGGCGAGCGTTTGCAGTCCGTGGTCGAGCGGGTGCACGCATCGTCGCAAGACGTCGTCGACCGGGCGAAGAAGATTATCGAGCCGTAAGACGAAAATTATCGAGCCGAAAGTCTTGGCAATCGCTTCAGGTGACCGACAATCGTCCCTTGATGATCGCGCAGATTACCAACACCAGGGCTGAAGCCGAAGCGGAGAACAGCACGATCCGGTTGGTTTCGCCGATCGTCGCGAAGGGGCCGTTCATCTGTGCGACGATGGCGCCAACGATGGCGCCGAGGAAAATCAGGATGCCGTTGCCGACAACACCGAAGCCGCGTTCCTGCATGACGAAATCGACCACCCAGCCTATCGCGGTGCCGACGACGGCGAGATAGAAAGCAGCGATCATCAGTTCGTTGCGGTCGTGGGTGTTGATGAAATCCAGGAAAATGCGCATGAGCGGCCTTTGGCTGCCACGCGCTGTCGCAGCGTCATGGCGTCACGCCTTCACCTAACAACGTGAAAGTGAACGAAGCGTTACGGATTGCTTTCAGGTCCGCAGAGATCGACGACTATGTCGCCAAAGCCTTCGAGATTGGCGGCTATGCGGACCGGCGCGGTTATTGCGCGCATCGGCGTCAGGCTGCCGAGCGTGATGATCTGGCCGGCTTTCATGCCTCCGGCACGGTCGCAACTGGCGTTCGCCCACGCCAGCATCGGCGTCAGCGGATCGCCCTCGGCGTGACCGCCGCGCCGGTCGGTGACCGGTTCGTCGCCGATCCACAAACGGCAGCGGAGGTTGGCCAGATCGAGACCGCGAAACGCCGACGTGGCGGGGCCGAGGACGTAGGCGATGTTGCCGAGGTCGTCGGCGAGATTGAGCGGGTTGAGGCCGCCGCCCTCGACGCGCCGCTCAATCAATTCGATGCCTAGCAGCAGTTCGCTGGCGGCGCTCAGCATGTTCTCTCGCGTGTAGGGCTTGGCGGAGCGCGGCGGCAGGTCGATGGCGAGCCGCACAGCGATTTCGACCTCCGGGATAACCGGGCGGCGCTTTAGCGCGAAGCGCCCGCCGCTGCTGAGAAAGCCCGAGCGGTACATCGGCGCGCCGACCGCCACGCCATCGGCGGTGACGCCGACTTTCCAGCCGCCGACGGTTTCGCCGAGCGAGGCAAGCACGCCTGCTGAGACGCGGTAGGACGCGGCGAAATCATCAAGCGCCTCGTTGAGTAGCGGTCCGCTGCGCGAGCGACGGGAGGCGGCGAGGCTGTCAACGAGGGTGGCGCTCAAGGCGGGCTTCTCCAACGGGTGGCGCTGCCGCGACTATAATCATTCCCGCTGCTCGAGCTACCGTGAGTTCGATGCCGCGGGTCGGCTGCTGTGTCGCGCAACCTTGCCCGTGCGCCCAAGCCCGTTTATGGTCTCGCGCTTTCGGGCGGCGCCCGCAAAGGACACTGATTTGACCACCAAAACCTCTGGCGAAATCGCCGCTGCCGTGTGCGCCAGCATTGCGGCGCGGCAGACCCATGATGAGCCCTACCGGTGGTGGCTCGTCAAGGACATGCTGCCAGCCAACGTCACGCAGGAATTGGCGCGGCTTGAATTTTCAGCGCCATCGCTCGCCGGGCTTTCCGGCCGGCGTGAGCTGCACAATGATTCGCGTTCGTATTTCGATGCGGCGGGAATGCAGCGGTTTCCGGTGATGCGCGCCATCGCCGAAGCGCTGCAATCCGGGCCGGTCACGCAGGCCATTCACCAGGCTTTCGGCGCGCCCATCGACGACACTTATCTCAGGCTCGAATACGCCCTCGACATCGACGGTTTCTGGCTGGAGCCGCACACGGATCTGGGCGTCAAGAAGTTCACCTGTCTTCTATACCTGAGCGAAGCTCACGAACAGTTGGGCACGGACATTTACCGGGCCAAGGACGAACACTTCGGCCGGACGCCGTTCGCGCCTGGCAGCGCGATGATATTCGTGCCGTCGGACAAGACGTGGCATGGTTTTGTGAAGCGACCCATCAAGGGGGTTCGCCGCTCGATGATCCTCAACTACGTCACCCGCGACTGGCTGGCGCGCGATCAGCTGAGCTTTCCCGACACCACCGTTCGTCTGTGATGGAGTGCGTTCGCCTGTAACGGAGCGGTTTCAGCGCAGCGCGCCGTAGGGCGAAAACCCGCCGGCTGCTGGCGCCGGTTGGCTCGATGGCGCGGCGGGCGGCGGCGCAGGTGTCGCGACATATTCCCGGTTCATGGTCAGTTCGCCGGTGGCGCTCTCCATGCTTTGCGTCGGCGCATAGGCGTCGCGGTCAAGATGCGGCGGCAATGGCACGGCACGCATGCCGCGACCCTGGGCGAGGCTGGCAACACGCTGGCCGCCTTTGAGAAATTGCACATTCGCGGATCGTGGCGCACAAACTTTTAGCGACACACGATAGATTTTCCCGGTCGGACACCGGGCAGCTTGCGCCGGTTGCATGGTGAAGCCTGCCGCGAGGCTCACTGTGATCGTCGCGGCTGGCAGCCATCGTCTGAGCATTACGCGCTCCTGAACTTCACGCCCCGCCCGCATACGCATGGGGAAATCGGGCGGTACTAAGGCCGCTAGTATCCACCATCGGAAGAAAGTGAGTCACGCAGTGACGCGCTTTCTGGAGATGACAAGTGGATACTTCAACAAAAACGACGTACCCGGACACTTGATTCCGGGTACTAGCGGGAGCGCGGTCGACAAACGTCATTTTGGCCACAGACCAGCGGTGCGCCGTTTGGCGGGCAATTCACACGCATCGCAAAACCGGCTATGCTTTGGAGATACGGAGAGCGCTCATGAAGATCGTGCATGCCGACAAAATTGAGTGGAAGCGTGGGCTGGAGCATCGCGGCGGCACGTTTCACTTCCGTCACATGTTTGACGGCGAGCCCAACGCGCCGGGGAACTTCCAGTTCAATCTCGGACGTATCGAGGGCGAGCCGAATAACGCGCGATGATGCGTCTTGCGAAACGCTGAGCCGGCCACACGGAACCCTTTGCGCCGCCGCGACATTGTGTTTTTACATTTCAAAAAGGTGAGGTTTCCCGATGAGTGTTTTGTCTGGCGCCGGTGCGCCGCCTGTCTGCCTCGATCCGCAGCCTGTGTCGCGCCCCGCGCCAGCGCCGACAGCGACCGTGACGCCGGTGTTTTTCACCGATCGGCCCGGCGCCGGACTGGCCTCTGGTTCGCCCGCCCTCGAGCATGGCGCGGAATTGCTGGTGCACTCGCAAACCCAAACACCTGTCAGCATCGGAATTTTTGGTGGACCGGGCGCCGGCAAGACGCAGGCGCAGGAGCAGTTGGTATCGCACGCCGAAGCGCTGGCGACGGCGGCATCGAAGGCAGGCGGCGGCAGCCCGTTTGTATCGCGTCTCGCCGTGGTGCGATTGGGCGCGGCGGAGGCTGGCGAGGATATCGCCAGCGAGCTGGCGGCGGCGTTGAACGGAGCGTTGAGCGAGCCGGCCTCAGGTTCTGGCTTCGCGGCTTTTGCGTTGCTGGCCGCGCAGTCGTCGGTCGATCCGCATACGGCGGCGCGCGAAGCCAACCGGCGCCTTGATGAGACACGTCGGCAACTCGATGGCGAGCGCCGCGCGCTCGACGAGGCGGATGCGCGCCGCGCACGGCTTGCGGACGTTCTGCTTTACGAGGCCGCCGGCTCGCGCGTCGACACTTACGCGCGCGCCAACCGGTCCGCTCTGGAGCCGCGCCTGCGCAGCTTCGGTTTCACCGGCGATCCCGTCGCCAGTTACAAGGATCTGGTGCGCGATGTGGCGGCGCGTCCGGGCGCAGCGGGCCGTCTCACCGTGTTCTGGCGGTCCCTGTGGGGCTTTGGCGGGCAGGCGCGACTGATCGTCTGGGCGATCTTTTTGCTGATCCTCGCGTGGGCGGCGGGCCTTGCCGGGGACACCCGCGACCAATGGGCGCCATGGCTCGCCAACCTTAGCGAACAAACGGCAACTATCGCCAACTGGCTGGGCGCGCACATGACGTGGTTTGCGACGTTGCGGCAAGTGGCAATCGGCATCGCGCTGGTTTGTCTGCTCGTCAATTTGTGGCGCGCGGTACGATTTACGCTGCCGCTGTTACGCGGCGCGCGATTGCTCGAAAGCGACATGGCGACGCGGCGTCGCGATCTCGACACGCAAATCGCCCACCAGACGCGTCGCGTTGACGGGCTTGCGGCGGAGGCGGAGGCGCACGCGCGGCATGTCGCGGATGCGGAGACGCGCGTCGGCAACCGCGCTGCGCCAGGCGGCACGGCGAAACTGGAGGCAACCGTTGGCGGCTTTGGCGGTGTTGAACCGGGCGGGCCTGTGCGCGCGTATCTCGATGCCCTCGTGGCGGGAATGGCGCGTCGGGATCGTGTCGCAGTTGCGCCCGAGCGTATCGTCGTTGTTGTCGACGGCCTCGAAGGCCTGCCGGCGGCGGCTGCCGCACGTTATGTCGAAACCGTGCATCGCCTCGTCGCCCGGCCGGGCTTCGCACTAGTCCTGTGCGCCGATCCAGCGCATCTGGCGGGCGGCTGGAGCAGCGCTTCGGATGCCGCGCAGCGCTTGCGCCGCCTGGTGCAGATCCCGTTGTCGCCATCGCTTGCAGGCGGCGATGCAGGTTTGAGCGAGTACGCGCGAACCCTGCTGGGCGGCAGCAACGTTGCGATTGCCTCGCCGCCGCCCGACGGGCGACACTCGGTTCTCGATGCGCCGCTCGCCGACATCGAAGCGGCAATGCTGGCGGCGCTGGCGCCAATCGCGGCGGACAGTCCGCGCGGCGTCAAGCGGTTCGTCAATCTCTATAAACTGGCGCGGGCGCGCGGCGGCGATCCCTACGCGCTGGCCTTGATGCTGGCGCTTGATTGTGGCGGTGCCCCGGGCGAACTCAATGCGATGGGCGCCGCCATGGATGCAGACGATCCGGCGCGGGAGATCACCGTCAATCCCGGCGAAGCTCGGCTGGCGAACGCGCTGGCCGCCGTCAACGGCGCGCGTGGAAAACCGCTGACGATTGCCGAAGCGCAGGTGGCGTGGAACGTGGCGCGCGATTACCGCACGCCGTTTTAGAATAAGAGATAGGTTCTCTACACGGAGCGGTCTGACGGTTATGTCCGACGCCGGTTCGCAATTTCCCGATACAGAGCTTCCGGGCTGACCCCTATTTCATTGGCGATAGTCGCCCATTGCCCTTTGCCGGGCAAAGCGCCATGCCAAGCGCACCAAGCGTTGAGGCGGGCGGCGACTGTTTTGATCGAGAGGATTTCGGCATGTAGCCGCGCCCGCTGGACTTCATGCGCCAAGTGACTTGTCCACGCTCTTTCCAGGTCTGGGCTTTCCGAAATCTCATCGAGCAGACTCCGACGCGTTACAGTCCAGGTTACCGCCTGGGTCTCGGCGCGCGCATCGCAATGATATTGCGCCGAATAGACCGAGGCTTCCGCCAGTATTGAGCCAGATCGCGCCCTTTGCAGAATCAGGGCCGACCCGTCGTCTTGATGGCGAACGAGATGGATAATCCCCGCTCGCACAAAATGAACAAATCGAACGGCGTCGCCAATGTGAAACACAGGAGCGCCAGCCGCGAACGTGAGTTCGCGACCCGGCAGGCGTTCGATGAGCGGCGCAAGTTCGGACGACATGACTTCTATCATGTTCAAAGATGGCGGCTAATGGCAAGTTGCGGCTCACCAAAGGAGTCTTCCCATGATCCGCACACTTGCCTTGATCGCTTTCTTTTCTCCGGCCGTCGTGCTTGCCGATGACGCTAGAGCGCCGGTTCACCCGATGAACCACGGCCAGATGGATCAGGGGCAGATGATGCCGATGCAGCAGGGCCGCATCGCCGCACCTACGCAACCCGGACAGGGCGCATTTGCGGCGGTTCAGGAGATCGTCGGCATACTGGAGGCCGATCCCAAGACGGACTGGTCGAAGGTCAATATCGAAGGGCTTCGCCAGCATCTGATCGACATGGACAACGTTACGCTTAGGGCTGATGTCAAAAGTGAGTCCATTGATGATGGAATGCGCTTCGTGGTCACAGGTGCGGGAACCGTGACAGGCTCCATTCGCCGCATGGTCACGGCGCACAGCACCACCATGAACGGCGTTGACGGCTGGCGGTTCGAGGCATCGGAAATTGAGGGTGGCGCAACGCTCATCGTGCGACCGCCCGCCAGGGATGCCGACAAGTTGCGCGGCCTCGGATTTGTGGGCGTCCTGACGCGCGGAATGCATCATCAGGAACATCATATGATGCTCGCGCGCGGAATGAACCCGCACGAACACCAATAGCGATGCCCGGCGGTCTGCAGCTAGAAACGATACCAGAGGGCGGACAGGAGCCCGTATTCCTGTCGCGCATTGCGGCCTGCAACCGTGGTGAAGGCGCCAAGCTGCAACGCGGTGCGTTTGGTGACATCGAAAACAAGACTTGCCTGCAACTTGTGCTGACGCATGGCGGGAAAGCCGGGCGCGCCGGACGATGGCGCGAGGATGTTGAAAGATTGCAACAGCAGCAGCAGCCGTGCATGCGGTCGTAAGCCTGCCGTGAAGTCCGCCCGGATTTCGTTGGGCGGGCCGGCGCTGCGAAAGCGATAGCCGAGTTGCGCCTCGGCGAAGCCGGGCCAGTCGTTGATTGCGAAAGAGCGACCGGCCTGCAAGCGGAAGTCGAATTCGTTGCCGGTTGAGCCATTGAGCGTCGGGTTGGTCGCATCCCGCGCGATGGCGATTTTGCCGGTCGCCTGCACTGAGAACACGGTCTGCTCGAATTTGGCGAGAGAGACGCGGGCGCCGCCCTCGACCGATGTGAGGCCGTTGTAGGCAGCCAGTGGCGGCCCCTCCGCCAGCGCGCGCGTGACCGTCGGCTGGAGGATCAGGGTTAGCCAGTCGGCCGCGCCGTACTCGATATAGGGGGAAAATTCGTACTTCTGGTAATACGGCAACGGGACCAGCTTTCCGGCCTTGTCAAAACCGTGGGCGGAGCCGGTAAAGCGCGAGGTGGAGAGGATCAACAGATCGCCCTCGGCTTGCAGAAAAGCGCCAGCACGCGCCGCCTCCAGGCCCGAAATCAGGACCGCGACGAGGCACAATGTGCGAACGCAAAAACAACGCATGTAAAATCTATCTGGCGAAAAAAGCCGATACTCATCGTAACTCAGACATTTGCTGCGAAATGTCAGTCAATTGCAAGGGTTAATGGTGCGTTGGATGAAAGTTTGATCGTGCCCGACCCTCTGTTATCTTCGTTGCATGAAACACCATGCGTTTAAGATCGAACGGACAAGAGTTTCCTAGAAAGGAAACCACGTAGGCAACGGGACTGGGAGATAATGCATATTCATTACTCGACCCTTGCAATTAAGGGCACTCAATGACCGATCAGCAGACCCCGCCCCTTCTTCAAGGAGCACCAACACCCTTCGAGGTGCAGAAGTGGCTCGAAGATATCCGACGCCAAGATGCTTACCGCTCGCATGACCGTTGGGACAGCATCACCGACACGCTGGACGAAGCCGCAATCAAGGCGTCAGAAAATGGCCTTCGTGCCGCCATCCTTATCAACGGCGGTGCAGCCGTCTCAGTCTTGGCATTCATTGGCGGCCTTGCCTCCAAAGACCTGATCAAAATTGATCGTCTGGCAGAGGTTGCTAGCAGCCTGATGATTTTCGGCATAGGTGTGTTGCTCGCCGCTATTGGCATAGGCCTTTCATACTGTACGCATTATTTTTCTGGGAAAATCATAAGCACTTTTCAACGAGGATTCGACCACCCATACGTAACGAGCA
Source organism: Hyphomicrobiales bacterium (assembly GCA_043744855.1). Lineage (GTDB taxonomy): Bacteria > Pseudomonadota > Alphaproteobacteria > Rhizobiales > Beijerinckiaceae > Terripilifer. The sequence goes on along the minus strand of JAYTTW010000099.1, from coordinate 11,249 downwards.
GCCCAAAGGGCGCGAAATGGACAATCTGTAGAAATATCGTTCACGTACTTGCCTTCGTTGCTGGCATAGCATCGCTCGTTTTCTTCGGTTGGGGAATGTACTCGGTGAAAGTCGCTATTACTCACTTGGGTTCACCTGCTATGACATCCCTGTATTGCGGAGAAAATAATGCACCATCAAAGTCGGGGATCAAACACCTATTACCGTCATCCGGGAATTCCTACTTTGCGCTAAGCATAGCATGGAAGCTGGCGACCGGGCGAGCTCTCGCCAAGAGCGCCGGGCTTCAAACTGAGACACTACCCAACCTTTAATGGCCTCGCCGCGCGCGGGTGCGTGCTAAAGTGCCCCGCATTGCATTGCTCCCCCCCGTAAGCCATGGTCCCCTCGATCCGGTCGCCAATTCGGCGGCGAAACCCCGGTGTTGCATGAGTTGTCTTGATTTTGATGCGCTTCAGCAAACGGCTTTGCAGCGCGATCCCTATGATTTTTTGATCGTTGAGAATTTTGTTCTGCCGGCGTGCTTCGCTAAAATTTCGGCGGACTATCCGAAAACCCCCGGCGCTGGTTCGCACCCGCCGTCCGAACTTGATATCCGCGGGGATTTTGCGGCGCTCATCGATGAACTGAACGGCCCGCAGTTTCGTGCCGCGATCGAGCAAAAATTCAACCTCGATCTCACCGGCAAGCCGACCATGTACACGGTGCGAGGTCAGGTGCGGGCGCGCGACGGCGGCATTCACAGGGACACCAAAACCAAGATCATCACCGTTCTGCTCTACATGAACGAGGGTTGGGAATCTGACGGCGGACGTCTGCGCATCCTGCGCTCCGCTGACAATCTCGATGATTATGTCTGCGAAGTCTCGCCCAATGGCGGTACGCTGCTGGTATTTCGCCGGGCGGAAAATTCCTGGCATGGCCACAAGCCGCACGAAGGCCCGCGCCGGGCGATCCAGTTGAATTGGGTGACCTCGCAGGAGGTCGTCGACCGCGAGCAAGGCCGGCATCGCTTGTCGACTAAAGTGAAGAAGCTGGCGGGCGCCATTTTCGGCGCCTGATGCAAGCCGCAAATTCCGGCAGGCAAATATCCAAATCCCGCAAGTGAGGCGGGCCGCAACGCGCTGGCGCCAAACACGCGTCAAACGTTTTGCGGTGTTGTCAGGTTTGCGCCCGGTGGTAGTTTGACGGGCAGTGCCGGCAAGCCGGCTTGAGCCGCCTGCGCGGGCGGTTTCTTCCGCCATGGCGGCGACTTGAACCAGTGAACGATCGAGGCCGTAGCGACAAGTGCGGCCACGCCGAGCAGGTTGGCGATGGCGGTCGTCACGACCGTGCGGCCGACGAGATCAAGCCCGACGCCGAGAAGTTGCGATACGGGAATGCCGACGAGGAACACGGCGAGGGTCTGCTGGCCAACGCGTCGCATCCAGTCGACCGCCGCGCCACGCAGGTTCTTGCCGCGCACGCCCACCGCGTACCAGGCAATGTAGGCGGTGGCGAGAAAGTGCACGTATCGCAACGCGCCATAGGTGTTTTTGTCGATGGCTGGCTCGAGCCATTCGTGTACGGCGCCCAGCGATGGCGCGTAGCCCCAACCGGCGTAGCAACTGAAACCCTGCTGGCAGGCAAACGGCGCACAGACGAGGCAGAAGGCAATCGTCGCAAAAAGCAGACGCAGGTCGCGCGGCGGGGCCGGCAGCCAACCGCGCAAGAAAGCAAAGCCGGTGAAGAACACCAGTTGCCAGCCGAACGGATCGAAATACCAGCCATAGCCGCCGAGCCGGTCGCCGGGAAGGTTCCAGCCGAAAACGTTGGCTCCAATCCACAGCGTCACGACGAAAGCCGCGACGAGCCCCCGGTGCAGCCGCGCCAAACCCATCACCAGCGGGATCATACCGAGAATGACGATGTACATGGGCAGGATGTCGAAGAAGGGTGGCGCCCACGTCAGTGTCATGAATTCAAGCAGGGCGTGGCGCGGATCGTCGAACAGGTAGGCGAAGGGCTGGCCTGCCGCGAGATAGGTCGGCGCTTCCATCCAGAAGTCGATGGCCAGCAACAGGGCAATGGTGACAAGGAAGCAACCGACGTGCGCCCAATAGACCTGCCACATGCGCTGAACGATGCGTGCCGCGCCGTTCCACCAGCCGAAAACGAGAAACACGCGGCCGAAGGCGATCGAGGACGCCATGCCCGAACAGAATACGAAGAGATCGGCGGCGTCGCTGAAACCGAAGCGCGCGGGTATCCAGTCGACCCAATAGCCGTCGGGTATATGGGCGATCAAAATGATGAACATGCCGAGGCCGCGAAAAAAGTCGAGCCGTGGATCGCGGCCGCGCGGTTCCGGCGCGGCGGCGGGGGGCTCGGCAAGCGGTGCAGCAACGGGCGCCGCGAGCGACGCGGGGCAGGGTGCGGCGGGGGCGGGCGCCGAAGTTGGCAAAAAAGATTCGCGCATAAAGGTCTCAGACTACGCGGGGCGCGCGACCGCAAAATTGTTGAATTGCGTCGCCTCGATGCGGGCGAGGGTTTGCACAAAAACGTCGCGTTGCAAATGGCTGCCACCCAAACGCGGCAATTCGGCTGCAAGAGCCTTGAAATTGCAAAGGATCGGCTCCCCCGCCTCGAAGTCGGCCAGAACCTTCGCCAAAGGCGCTCCGGCGTATCTGGCGACTTTGGCCTGATCCCCGTCGCCTGTTGCGGCGAGCCTTTCGAGATTGGCGGCAATCTCGCGCGCGGCCCTGCGGTCGCCTTTGGCGAGACAGCTCAGCAGATGATGCAGCGTCGCGAACACCAAGGTCGCATCGTCTCTGCGGCGCCGCGCGAGGGCGTGCAGTTCGTCCCATCTGGTCCCCACCGCGACGCCGCGCAGCGCCAGGCGCCACAGCAGGGACGCGGCATTCGCCACATCGCGAAAGTCATCCGTGGCCTGCGGTCGCACCTCGGCGTCGTAGATGCGCAGGGCGCTTTCGGCATCGCCGCTGCTGAGCTGCAAAAGCGCCAGATGCCAGCCCATGTGATACTTGAAATTGTTGCAATTCGACCATACCGGACGCGTCTTTTCGAGCCAGTCAAGACCGACGCGCGTCTGCTTGCGGGCCTCGGCGACATGCGCGACAGCGTGCAGTCCCCAGGCGTCGTCAGGCGCGAGTTCGAGCGCTTGACGGCCGGCCATGTCGGCCTCCGTCAGCCGCCCGGCTTCGCCGAGTCCAAAGGCGTGGCAGCCAAGAAGATAGCCGTGCACGGCGGCGCCGTGCCGCAACCGGGGCAGCAAATTTGAGCTCATCGCCAGCATGCCGTGGGCGTCGCCGGCCATAAAGCGCAGCAGATGCACCAGCTTGAAGCAAAGCAGGTTATCCGGGTCGTCCGCCAGATGGGCTTCGATAACGCTCGCCGCGTCGCACAGGCGGCCCGCGACCGCGAGCCTCAGGGCTTTCACCAGCGCCGCCTGCACGGGGGTGGTGGCGGGCTGTTGGCGCATGGCGGCTTGCGCCTGCTGCAAGCGGTTGCCGGCTTTGTCCATGGTTTCGCGCCGCGCCAGAAGCACCTGCACCAGGCCCTCAAAGGCAAGCGCCGTGACATCGTGCGGGTTTTGCGTGATCGCCGATCCGAGCGCCTCGAGGACGCCGGGTTTATGGGCGGCAAACAGGAGCGTGGCGCGTTCAACACTCGCGACGACTTCCGGAGCACGCGTGGGTTGGGTCATAGCGGCAATCATGCAAACGTCCTGACGAAACATCAACGCGATGCTACCCTGTGGATGACTCGAAAGCGTGTTCGTTAGAAAACAACTTTCCGTGACGGTTCGGTGAACCATTGGCGTTGCCGCAGCAACTCTTTAATGTGGTCAGTGTCGCTAGCACACGATATGGCCGGTTTAGGCAGCACACGATCTGGCCGGTAGGTCTCGTTCCTTGAATGGGGGATGGGATGCGCCGGTCAGAAGCCCGGCAGGGTGTGCGGATGATGAGTTTCCGGAATGTTTTGAGCCGCTACGAAGCGGCGGAGATCAGCCAGGTGTATGCGGCGGAGCCTTTGGGGATCGGGGAGCGCACCTTCCGGCGCTGGCGCGACGACTACGTCGAGCATGGCGATGCCGGGCTTTTGGACAGGCGGCGTGGCGGGGAGGCCGTCATTTGCCGGCGGGGTAATCCGCGCAGGAGCGCACGCGCTCGCCCAGCACATCAAAACATTCCTCGCGGGTGATCGGACCGCGTCCCCTGATCTTCACGAGAAGGTAGTCCGTAACCGCGCCGATCTCGCGCGCCGAGAGCACAGAACCCGGCGGCAGCGGCGGCGTGTTGGAGCCGAGATCCGCTTCGGTGGAATTATAGCAGCGCTTGTCCGAATAGGCGTCTTCATCGAAATGCGGCATAGCCTTGCCGGGAATGCCACAGGAAATCACCTCGATAAGCTGCGCGCGGTTGAGCGGCGTTTCGCGAAGGTTCGCCGCGCCGCCGCTGGATTGCCCCTCCCCCGCGCCATCGCCCGCCCAGCCATGGCAGTAAGAGCAAACAGCCTTGTCGTGGTAGATGCGGCGCCCGAAGGCGACGGCGTCAGGCGATTGCGCAGCGGCGGCAGAGGCGCAGACAATCGCGCCGACAATGCCGGGTAAGGGCAGCTTCATTTTAACTGGTCTGCGATCTTCGCTATGCCGGCATTGGCGCAATCTTCTTCCTGCTGACCGCCGTTCGGCGCCCCGCTGAGGCCGACCGAGCCGATGATTTCATCGCCAATGAAAATCGGCACGCCGCCCTGCTGCGCCACCACATCGCTCAACATGCGCTGGCCCTGATTTTGCGTCTCCGTGCGCTTGGTCCAGTCAAGCGAGGTTCGCCGGAAAGTCAGCGCGGTATAGGCCTTGCGGCGCGAAAGCTCGATGTTGTGCGGCGAGGCGTTGTCACCCTGCAAAAATACTTTCATGCGCCCCGCCCTGTCGAGCACGGCGACGGAGACGCGAGGCGTGCAGGCCTCGAGCGCGCCCTGCGCGACCGCCATCGCCATCTTTATGGAGATGGTGCGTTCACTGAGGGCCTGTGCTGAGGCGCTTCCCGGAGCCGTTGCCGTAAGCGCCAGCGCGGCCAAAGCTGTGATGGGCCGAAGGATATATCGAAGCATGGAAACTTCCTTTCGTGCGAAGGCGCAGCGTCAAAGACCAAACACAAACACCATTGTCTGGTTGGCCTGGTTCTTCAGTTCCGGCGTGCGCGAGAGCTTGCCGCGCGCATTGCGGTAAAGGCCTGAGGCGATCGCGATATATTGCTTGCCGTTGATGGCGAAGGACATGGGCGGCGCGTTGAAGCCGACACCGACGTTGACCTTCCAGAGCTCCTGCATCGTCTCATCATCGAAGGCGACAATTGTGCCGTCGAGCAGCGCCGTCATCACGATACCGCCTGCTGTGGTGAGCACTCCCGCGAAATTGGGATAGGGCAGCACGGCGCGGCCTTTTTGCTGGCCTGTTGCAGGGTCCACCGCAACAATGCTGCTGGTGACCCGGTCGGCGTTGACCGTTGTGCCGCCTGCGAACTTGCCAGCGACATGAGCTGAATAATCCGGCGTTACATCGGCGCAGCCTTCCAGCGTGGGGAGATAAAGGCGGCCCGTTTTCGGGCTGTAGCTCGCTGGCCAGTAATTGCCTCCGCCAGCCGTGTCCGGGCAGACGCGCCGCTTGAACTTGTCCGCATTTGCGTTGGCGCCCTCGGCATAAGCCTGAACTTCGCCAGCGGGATCATAGTCTACGGGCTTGCCGGTTTTGGCGTCAATGCCCTGCGTCCACGTCACCTTGGCGACATATTGGGTCGCCTTCAGAAACTGTCCGTTGACGCGGTCCATTATGTACTGAAAGCCGTTGCGCCCGGCGTGTGAAAGCAGCTTGCGGTCGGCGCCGTCGACCTTCGTGTCAATGACGATGTGCGTTCCGGTTTCATCGTAATCGTGATTGTCATTTGGCGTGTACTGGAAGTGCCAGGCGATTTTGCCGGTGGCCGCATCGAAAGCGATAGCGCTCGATGTGTAGAGATTGTCGCCAGGGCGACGCGCCGCATCGTAGCCCGGGACAGGATTGCCCGAGCCCCAGTAGGAAAGGTTATTCTGCGCATCGTAGGAGCCGGTGACATAGAAAGCGCCGCCGCCGGTCTGCCACGCATTGACCTTGTCTTTCCAGGTCTCGCTTCCCGCCTCGCCAGGGGCGGGAATGGCGAAGGTCTTCCATTGCAGTTCCCCCGTCGCGGGATCGAGCGAGGCGACCCAGTCTCGCACGCCCTGATCGCCGCCAGAGGCGCCTACCAGAATGCGGTCTTTCAACGCGAGCGGCGCAGAGGAAAGCTCGACCTCGGGCTGGTCATGCAGGTTTTTCTCCCACACAATCTTGCCGGTCTCTTTGTTGGTGGCGATGACGCGCGCGTCCTTGCCCGTTGTCGAAATAACAAGATTGCCCCAGAGCGCCACGCCGCGATGGCGCCCGAGGCGCTGTTGTCCGGGGTCCATCTTCCACAGAATGCGGCCGAATTTCTCCGAGCGTAGATCAATCTTGTAGACGGCGCCCCAGCCATCCACGATGTACATGAAACCGTCCTCGACGAGCGGCGTCGCCTCAAGGCTTTCATTGCCTGCGCTGCCGCCAATGCCGATTGCGAATTTCAGTTTGAGATCGCGGATATTGGTCTTGTTGATCTGCGCCAGCGGGGAATGGCGCTGCGCATCATAGGTGCGGTGCACGCTGAGCCAGTTTTCCGGCTCCGGATTTTGCAGCCGTTCGAATGTTGTTTCAGCGGCGCGCGCCGGTATGGCTCCGGCGAGGAGCGCCATAACAGCGAAAATGCGAGGGGAAACCGGGTTCGACATGTGCCTCATTCCCCTGCTCAAAGACTGAACACGAAAAGCATCGTGGTGTTTTTTGCGAGGCCCTTCATTTCGGGCGCAGTCGAGATCCGGCCAACCTGATTGCCCGTGAGCCCTGTCGCGATGGCGATGTATTGCTTGCCATCGACCTCATATGTGATTGGCGGGGCGTTGATGCCGGCGCCCAGATTGATCGACCACAACTCCTCCAGCGTCTCGTCATCGAGCGCCATGACAGTGCCGTCGAGCAAAGCTGTGATGATAATCCCGCCGGCTGTTGAGACGATGCCGCTGGTGTTTGGATAAGGCAGGTCCTTGCGGCGTTTTATCTCGCCGCTGGCTGGATCGTAGGCAACGATGGAGCTTGTCAACCTGCCGTCATAGCCAAAACTGCCACCATCGAATTTACCGGGCACATGGCGGGTCTGGTCGCGCGTGACCCATGTGCATCCCTCCAGCGATGGAATGTAGAGGAGCCGTGTTTTTTCGCTGTAGCTTGCCGGCCAGAAATTATTGCCGCCGGGAACGCCGGGGCAGAAGCTGCTCTTTGCGCCAGTGAGGATTTTGGAGACGGGCTCAGCATAGGTCTGCAAATCCTTGGTGGGATCATAATCGAGGGGCTTGCCGGTTTTTGGATCGATGCCCTTGGTCCACGTCACCTGCGAGACATATTGCGTCGCCTTCAGGAACTGCCCGTTGCCCTGATCGAAAGCATAGACAAACCCGTTGCGCGCGGCCCGCACGACCTGCTTGCGGTCTGCGGCGCCAAACTTTCCGTCGATAAGCAGATGGCTGCCGCTCTCATCAAAATCCATTGTATCGTTGGGCGTGTACTGATGATGCCACTTCAGCTTGCCAGAGCCTGCATCGAGCGCCAGCGCCGAATTTGTGTAGAGGTTGTCGCCGGGGCGATAGCTTGAATCATATTTTGGCGTTGGGTTTCCAGAGCCCCAGTAAGTCGTCTTCGTGCGGGGATCGTAGGAGCCAGTGTTGTAGAAAGAGCCGCCGCCGGTCTGCCAGGCATTGTTGTTGTCTTTCCAGGTCTCATGGCCGGGCTCACCCGGCGCGGGCACGGAATGGAAGCGCCATTTCTCGGCGCCGGTTTTGGCATCGAGCGCGGCGACCCAATTGCGCACGCCCTGATCGCCGCCCGAAGCTCCAACCAGAATGGCGTCCTCAATGGCGAGCGGCGCAGAATTGAGGGTCAGCTCCGGCTGATCCTTGTCGGCAAGGTTTTTATCCCAGACAACCGCGCCAGTGTCCTTGTTTACAGCGATCACGTGGCCGTCGCGCGCGCTTGTGCTGATGACAAGATTGCCCCAAAGCGCAGCGCCGCGGTTGCGGTCGATTTTCTGCTGGCCTGGATCCATCTTCCAGACGATGGAGCCGGAAGCGCCAGAGCGCACATCGATTTTGTAGAGAACGCCCCACGCATCGGTCATGAACATGAAGCCGTCATCGACGAGCGGGGTCGCTGTCAGGTTTTCGTTGCCAGCGCTGCCGCCAAGGGCGACCGCAAAAGCCATGCGAAGTTTGCCAGCATTGGCTTTGTTGATGGTTTTCAGGGCGGAAAAGCGGTGCGAACTCCAGTCGCCGTGATGATGCAGCCAGTTGCGCGGCTCTGGATTGCGCAGGCGCTCCGGCGTCACATCGGCGGCGGCGGCGCAATTAACGGAGGCGAATAGCGCAATAGCAGCGCCCTGAGCGTAAACACGCATGTCGGCCTCCCTGTCCCGCGCAAGGCACCTTCGTTGATCGAGCGGCGTCTGCGGTTATGGGGCGAGCGTATCGCACGGCGCCGGCGCGGGTCAAACCGGCGCGTGTAGTGTGTCGCCAGTGTTGTGATTCTGACACTTGTTTCGCTCGGGCGAGAACAAAACCAGATGTAGCGGACATTTGATGTGCTACGTATTCCGGCCAACTACACGTGCTATCGACACTCTTTAATGTGGTCAGCAAGATGGTGAGCCGACCGCCGCCGACCCAGGGACAGGGTGCCAGGATGAATTTTTCTATTGGTTCAGGTGCGGCAAAAGCGCTGCGGGCGGCGCTCTGTTGTGGGTTCGCCGCCATAGCCGGGCCAGCCATAGCCGCGCCAGCCTTGGCCTGCGACCAGCAGACGCCCTGCGAAATTTCCGGCGGTACCTATCTGGTGCGCCCGCCGTCCCGTTGGGACGGGCACAGCGCGCTGCCGATGATCGTATTTTTTCATGGCGCCTTTTCTGACGCAGCCGATACGATGGGCCGCGACGATCTGCGCAAGGCGGCGGAGGATGTCGGCGCGCTGCTGGTCGCCGCGAACGGCGCCAATCGCAACTGGTCGTTTCCGGGAAAGTCATCCACCTCCGGGCGCGACGATTTCGCCTATGTAAAGGCTATGCTTGACGATGTGGAGGCGCGCTTCCCGGTCGACAAGCGCCAAGTGTTGGCGTCGGGGTTTTCGGTGGGCGGCTCGATGGTGTGGTACCTCGCCTGTTTCATGGCAGATCGATTCACGGCGTTCGCGCCGGTCGCCGGCGCCTATTGGGAGCCGTTGCCGGTGAGTTGCCCTTCGGGCGCCGTGTCGTTGCGCCATATTCACGGACTGGCCGACGCCACTGTGCCGATGAAGGGTCGTTCGTTGCGCAATGGCGCCTTCAAGCAGGGTGACGTGATGGAAAGTTTCCATCGCCTGCTGCAACGTGACGGCTGCCCGGAGGCGCAGGACGTGAGGCAAACGCAGGGCATACTGGAGTGCCGGACGTGGGCGGCGAAATCCTGCGCAAGCCGGCGCGAGGCGATGTTGTGTTTGCATCCGGAAGACCACTACGTTGCCGGGCAATGGGTGGCGGACGGCTTTCGCTGGATGCAGTCCTTGCGCTCGACGCAGTCGTTACACTGAAAGCAGATTTGGCACTGAATGCAGTCTTGGCGCTGACCAACGCTCGCCGCCGCGCCGATCAGTGTTCGTCGCCGCGCACATTGCGGCTGCCGCCCAGAAACAGTATCGCCGCAGCCAGCAGAAGCACGACATTCATGCCGATAACGGCGGAATGGCCGGAGCCGGTAGTGTCGTCGAGAAGCCCGGCGACGACCGGTCCGAAAACAAACCCGACGTCGCCAAAGCTGCGTTGCATCCCCATGCCCGGACCGTAACGTTCGCGCGGCAGGCAGGCGATGACGAAGCTCGACAAGGCGGGGTAACTGACGCCCATGGCGATGCCGATCAGCGTCGCCGACAACCAGAACCAGATGGGGCTGCTGTCGAGCCACAGCATCGCGGTGGCTGCGGCGGTCACGAGGGTGGAGCCGAAGACGACCTGACGCGCGCCAAACCTTTCGATAAGCGGCCCGGTCATCCACAGTCCCACGAGATTCACAGCCGCGCACAGGGTCAGCGCCAGACCAATGGAGCCGACGTCGAGGTGGAAGGTTTCAACGCCCAGCAACGGGATCAACTGGAACAGGGTGACGACGCGGGTGAAGAAGATCGCCAAGGTCAGGATGCAGATCGCGGTGAAGGCGCGCGTCATCATGCCCAGGCGGCGCACCGAGGAAGGCAGCGGCTTGCGCGCTTCGGCAAGGTTGAGGGTTTCATCAAAACCGAAGATCGCCGTGATGGCGGCGACCAGACCGACAATCATGTAGAGCCAGAACGGCGCGGCGTAGCCGAAGGCGTGCGCAACGTAGCCGCCCAACGCCGGGCCGATGGTGGCGCCGATCTGTAGCGACATTTGATACAGCGCCATGTTGCGGGCGCGACGCGCCGGCGGCGAAATGTCAGCCATCGCGGCCATCGACGCGGTGATATAAACGCCCGAGCCGACCCCTTGCAGAAAGCGCCAGATCACGAGCCAGACGAAGCCGGTCGACAGCGCGGCGCCGAGTGAGGCGGCGGCGACGACGAGCGGCCCGGCGATGAGTAACGGCCGCCGGCCAATGCGCTGGGAGAGCGCCCCGGCGGGAAAATTAGCGACGAGGCGACCGACGCCGAACATGGTGACGAGCATGCCGATCAGCGTCGCCGCGACGCCAAAAGTTTGTGCGTAAATCGACAGGATAGGCGAGACGATGCCGCTGCCGCTCATGATGAAGGCGATCATCACCAGCAAGGGCAGCAAGCGCCGTTCCTGCCGCAACGGTTCAAGGAAAGCCATGTTTCGCGCCATGGGGCGGTTGTGCCGATGTTCGATTGCGTCTGCAAGGGCAGCGGGCGGCCAGCGTTGCGGGCTGGACAAACCAGATTGATCTGGCAATGGTTGAAACGCAATGCGAGCGTCGCTCGTCGCGAATAATTTTTATGGAGGAAAGATGACCGAGGTTTTGCCCGCCGCCCCCAACAGTGACCTTCAGTTGCGAATGAAAGTCGCCGCCTGCACGCAAATTCTGGTCAATCAGGGCATCATGAATTATAGCGGCCACGTCAG
>JAYTTW010000098.1:0-8525 GCA_043744855.1 Hyphomicrobiales bacterium | reverse complement strand
CGGTTGTGCGGGCTGGGTCGGGAAGCGGTAGATACCCTTGACGACGCCATACTCAACGATCTCGTCGATGTTGTCACATCGCGTTTTTCGCGCTCGCCGCAAAACGTGCGGCTGTATGTAGGATTGTTGCTGCGCGCCTCCGCCAGCCTGGTGGAACAGCGTCTCGTTACGTCCTGAAGCGCCGCGTCGCGCGCATTTGCCCGCGCCGGACGCTTGTGCGAGACAGGCGCACGCTCGAATCCCGGAAGGTTCATGGACTGGTCGCCGCAACAGGACAACGCCTTGCTGGCGGTTTCGGCGTGGCTGAAGACGCGCAAGCCGCAGGTGTTTCGCCTGTTTGGCTTCGCCGGCACCGGCAAGACGACCTTGGCGCGTCACATTGCCGGCGACGTCGATGGCGAGGTGGCGTTCGGCGCCTACACCGGCAAAGCGGCGCTGGTCATGCGCAGCAAGGGTTGCACCGACGCGCGCACCCTGCACAGCATGATTTACCGCCCCAAAGACATGGATTCTGAAGAGCCGACGTTCGAACTCAACGCTGACGCCGCGGCCAGCAACGCACGGCTTATCATCATCGATGAATGCTCCATGGTGGATGAGGAACTGGGGCGAGATCTCCTGTCGTTTGGCAAGCCCGTGCTGGTGCTCGGCGATCCCGCCCAATTGCCGCCGGTCAAGGGCGGCGGATTTTTCACCGAAGCCGAACCCGACATCATGTTGACCGAGGTGCATCGTCAGGCCGCCGACAATCCCATCGTGCGAATGTCGATGATTGTGCGCGAGGGCGGCCGCCTCGAACGCGGCGTCTATGGGGACAGCTGCGTCATTGCGCGCAGCGACATTGACCCCATGGCGGTTACCCGGGCCGATCAGGTTCTCGTCGGCCTCAACCGTACGCGACGCCTCTATAACCGCCGCATGCGGGAACTCTTCGGCTTCACCAGTCCGCTGCCCGAAGTCGACGACAAGCTCGTCTGTCTCAAGAATGATCGCAAAAAAGGTTTGCTCAACGGCGGCCTCTGGAAGGTGAAAACACTCGCGCCCATGCGTCGCAACAAACTTCGCATGGGTTTGACGCCCGACGAGGATCCAGGCCGCAAACCGACGCGCGTTGGCGTGCTGCCGGCCTTCTTCGAAAGCGACGAGGAAATACCCTATGCGCTGCGCCGCGATTCCGATGAGTTCGACTACGGCTATGCGCTGACCGTGCACAAGGCGCAGGGATCGCAATGGGACGACGTGGTGCTGTTTGATGAAAGTGGCGCGTTTCGCGAGCATCGTAACCGTTGGCTCTACACGGGCCTGACGCGCGCCGCGCAAAAATTGACGGTGGTAATGTAATGCTGGCGATGATCGAAGCCGTCGTCGAGTTCGTGCGCCAGCACGAGGCGTGGGCGGCGCCCATCGTTTTGGTTCTGGCTTTTGGCGAATCCCTGGCGTTCATCTCGCTGCTGTTGCCGGCGACGGTCATCCTGTGGGGCATCGGCGCGCTGATCGGCGCCAGCGGCATCAATTTCTGGACGATTTGGGTCGCCGCCGCCATCGGCGCGGCGTTGGGCGATTGGCTGTCTTACTGGTTTGGCTTTCACTACCATAATCAGATCCTGCGCATGTGGCCGCTTTCGAAACACCCGGAACTGGCGCCGCGCGCCCACGCCCTGTTTGAAAAATGGGGTGCGCCCGGCGTATTTATCGGGCGTTTTTTCGGGCCGCTGCGCGCTGTGGTGCCGCTCGCTGCAGGCGCCGCGCAGATGCGTCCGTTGCATTTCCAGATCGCCAACTGGACGTCGGCATTCGCTTGGGCGACGACGACACTGGCGCCGGGGGCAATCGGCGCGAGCTGGCTACGCGACTGGTTGGGATGAGCCTCGACGAGCTTATATTCCGCAAAATGTTGAATGACTTTTGCCGAACACGCCCGGGCGCTTGCGCCGCAACGCCAGCGCCTCCACACTGCGACAACCCAAGACAATAGCGAGTATTTTGATGAGCGGTGCGTTTCACGGACGCCGGGAAGATTTTCGGCTGGTGACAGGTCAGGGAAAATACACTTCGGACTGGGATTTTCCTGACCAGGTCCACGCGCATTTCCTGCGCTCAGATCGCGCCCATGCGCAATTGCGTGGGCTCGATCTCGCCGAGGCGCTGGCCTCGCCCGGCGTGCTGGCGATCCTCACCGGCGAAGACACCAAAGCTGCGGGCTTCGGCCCGGCGCCGGCGCTGATTCGTTTTCCCGGTAAGGACGGCATGCAACTGCGCAATCCGCACCGTGAAGTGCTGGCGGAAACACGCGTGCGCTTTGTTGGTCAGGAAGTCGCGCTCGTGGTGGCGGAAACTGCCGCTCAGGCGCAGGAGGCAGCCGAAAAAATCATCGTCGATTATGTCGATCTTCCCGCCGTCGTGGACGCTGAAGAGGCGCTGAAACCCGGCGCACCGCAGTTGTATGCGGAGATTCCCAACAACCTCGCATTTGATTTCGAATACGGATCGAAACAAAAAACCGACGCGGCTTTCGCCAAAGCAGCGCACGTGACGAAGCTGGCGCTCGACGCTCGCCGCATCGCCGGCAATCCCATGGAGCCGAAGGCAGCGACCGTGCTCTACGATGCGGTGAAAGATGTCTACGACCTTTATGTGCCCTCGCAGGGGCTTACCATGATGCGTCATGGCCTCGCGGTGGGCACCAAAACGCCGGAAGAAAAGCTGCGTGTCCATGCGCACGATGTCGGCGGTGGTTTCGGCATTCGCGGCGAAGCCTATTCGGAATATTGCGCGCTGATGCTGGCGGCGAAAAAAGTTGGCAAGCCCGTCAAGTGGGTGGGCACGCGCGCCGAGACATTCGTCAGCGACCATCACGGGCGCGGCGTCAAACTTTACGGCGAACTCGCGCTCGACGCAGAGGGCGCCTTTCTGGGCTTGCGCATCGAATGGGTTATCAATGGCGGAGCGTATCTCTCCTCACCCGGCGGCTTCACCAACACGCTTGCGCCATCCGGCAGCATCGTCAGCATTTATCGCACGCCTGTTGCGCATGGACTGCATCGCCTTGTGCTAACCAACACCACGGCAACGACGCCCTACCGTGGCGCGGCGCGGCCCAACGTCACCTACCTGATGGAGCGGCTCGTTGACGAAGCCGCCATCGAGATGAAGATGGATCGCGTCGAGTTGCGACGCCGCAATCTCATTCCGAAAGCCGCGTTTCCCTACACGACGCCAACCGGCGCTGAGTACGATAGCGGCGATCCCCTGGGATTGCTGGACGACGTGTTGAAGCACGCCGATTACTCAGGTTTTGAGGCGCGACGCGCGCAAGCCAAAGCGCGCGGCAAGTTGCGCGGCGTGTCTGTATGCATGTTTGTCGAGCCCGCAGGCGGCGGCAGCAGCCCCGTCGAAGAAACCGCGATCCAGTTTGGCGCGTCCGGAAATCCGACGATCTATACGGTGTCGGGCCCATCTGGGCAGGGTCACGAAACCGTGTTTCCCGAAATCGTCGCCGAGGTATTCGGCGTCAAGCCAGAGCACGTGACGCTTCGTTACAGCGATCCTGACGGACCGCCGTTGCGCGGCGATGGCACCATCGGTTCGCGCTCGCTCATGTCGCACGGCAGCTCGCTGCTGCTGGCGGCGCGCGAAGCGGTGAAGAAAGGCCGCGACCTTGCGGCGCGTCATCTTGAAGCTGGCGCCGACGATATAGAATTCTCCGGCGGCCGCTACACCGTCAAGGGCACCGACGTTTCCGTCGGCATTCTCGAACTGGCGAAAATCTATGCCGCGAAAGGCGAGAGCCCGCTCGACACCCTGCACGGGCTGCCGGCGCCGCGCGCCTTCCCCACCGGCGCGCACATTGCTGAAGTCGAAATCGACGCGCAGACCGGCGAGTGCGAGTTGATGGCGTATGTCGCTGTCGACGACGCCGGCAACATTATCAATCACACGCTTGCCGAAGGGCAGGTGCACGGCGGCATCATGCAAGGGTTCGGGCAGGTGTTCGACGAGGTCGTGCTCTACGACGCCGGCGGACAGATGCTGACGGGGAGCTTTATGGACTACTGCATGCCGCGCGCGCATGAGTTGAAGGGCATGAAACTCTATGATCGTCCGATTCCGGCGCCCGGCAATCCGCTCGGCGCCAAAGGCGTCG
This sequence comes from Hyphomicrobiales bacterium, assembly GCA_043744855.1. Taxonomy (GTDB): domain Bacteria; phylum Pseudomonadota; class Alphaproteobacteria; order Rhizobiales; family Beijerinckiaceae; genus Terripilifer. The sequence goes on along the minus strand of JAYTTW010000098.1, from coordinate 4,381 downwards.
GCGAAGCCGGCGTGACGGGGGCCGTGCCAACGTTGTCGTGTGCAGTAATGGACGCGCTGCGTCCGCTCGGCGTCACCCATCTGGAGTTTCCCTACACGCCCTCGCGCGTGTGGAATGCGATCCAGGCGGCGAAGAAAAACGGTTAGGGAAGCTTCCACCAGCTTCCGTTGCGCTCAAAAACTCTCTATTCGCGCACCACGACAATGTGCAATCGCCGGGGTCCGTGCGCGCCGAGCAGCAATTTCTGCTCGATGTCGCCGGAGCGCGACGGGCCGGTGATAAAATTCGCGACGCGCGGCATCTGCCCCTTGCCGTAGCGTTCGCGCAACAGCGCCAGCGCCTTCTCGTAATCGCCAACGATGTCTTTCGCCGCGACGACGACAATGTGATTGTCGGGCAAAAAATTCAGCGTCGTCGGGTTATCAGCGCCCGAGGTCAGCAACAGCGTGCCGGTCTCCGCGACGCCTGCGAAAGCGTGGCTGACGCCATTGAGATCGTCGCCTTCGCTGGCGCCCTGACTGACCGCCAGGGTGGTCGCCGCCCAACTCATCGCGATGAGACGGGCATCGGCGCCCATGCGCAGCGTCGCCGGCAGATTGTTGTCGCGCAGATAACGCGCGATCTCGCCGGGAACCTCGGATGCGGCGCTGACTTCCTGCGTCGTCGCCTGGACGCTTTCAGCCTGTTCGCGAAACAGATTTACGCGCGCCGCGGCTTCAACCTGTCCTCGCGCGGGGAGGATGCCGACCGGCGGATTGGCCAGTCGTTGTTCGACGATGGCGCGGCGCGGCGCCTCGCGTCCGTTGACGCCAAGCGAGCGACGGATGGTGGCGAGAACCTCGTCGCGTGCGCTCATCGCGTGCGGCCTCCACCGGCCTTCCACCGGCTTTGGAATGTACCGCCTTGCGGCGCCGGAAGGTCGCGATATCGCGTCCAGCCGGAAGCCAACGGCAGCGAGCGAAATTTGCCGCGTTTGCCGCCAAGCCAGCCGAGCGTGCTCATGGCGAGGCGCGCGCCAAAACCGTAAAGCACCGGACGACGCGCGAAAAACCCCCAGAGGCCGAGGCCGGCCCGCACGGTCGCCGGCGACAGGTGACGTTCAAATTCGCGCTCGCGCCAGTGCCGCATCAGCTTGGGCAAGGGAATGCGCACCGGGCAGACGCTTTCGCAGCGCCCGCAAAACGTCGAGGCGTTGGGCAGGTGGCCGCCCTTGTCAACGCCGATCAAGGTTGGCGTCAGCACGGCGCCCATGGGACCGGGATAAACCCAACCATACGCGTGGCCACCGACTGCATGATAGACCGGGCAGTGGTTCATGCAGGCGCCGCAGCGGATGCAGCGAAGCATGTCCTCGAACTCGGTCCCCAACATGGCGCTGCGACCGTTGTCGAGCAGCACAACGTGATACGCGAGCGGACCATCCGGGTCATCGGCGCGCCGCGCGCCGGTCGATAGCGTCGTGTAGACGCTCATCTCCTGTCCTGTCGCCGAGCGCGCCAGCACGCGCAACAGCTGCGCCGCGTCTTCCAGCGTTGGGACTATTTTTTCAAGCGATGCGATGACGATATGCGTCTTCGGCAGCGTTTGTGTCAGATCGCCGTTGCCCTCGTTCGTCACGATGATCGACGTGCCGGTTTCCGCCACCAGAAAATTGGCGCCGGTGATGCCGACATCCGCGTCGAGAAATTTTTCGCGCAGCACCGCGCGCGCTTCCGCCAGCAGGGGTTCCGGCGCCGACAGATCGCGGTCCGCCGCGAGCTGCGTATGCACGCGGCGAAAGTCAGCCTCGACCTGTTCTTTGTTGAGGTGCACGGCGGGTGCGATGATGTGCGAGGGCGCCTCGCCGCGAAGCTGGATGATGTATTCGCCAAGGTCAGTTTCAATCGCCGTCATTCCGGCCGCTTCGATGGCCGCGTTGAGGCCAATTTCTTCCGACACCATCGACTTGCCTTTGGCGACGAGGCGCGCGTCGGCCTCGCGACAAATGCCGACGATGATGTCGCAGGCCTCTTTCCCGGTGCGGGCGTAATGCACATGCCCGCCGGAGGCGATAACTTTTTTCTCGTAAGTCTCCAGATAAAGGTCGAGATGCGCCAGAACGTGGTCCTTGATGTCGCGCGCCGCGTCGCGCAACGCCTCGAACTCTGGCAGCCTCGCTGCCGCCGCCGCGCGGCGTTCGACGAAGTTGACGCGCACATGGCCAAGCGCTTTCTGCAACTGCGTGTCGGCCAACGCCGCGTGGGCGTTTTCGCGAAAATTCTGCGAGGTCGGTTGCGGGCTCATTTTGGGTTGGCTTTCGGCGCCGCGATGGATGGCGCTTCGGTCATGCCCGCGAGCACTTCGGCAATGTGGCGAACCTCGACGTGGCTGCCCTGGCGCGACAGCTTGCCAGCAATATTGAACAGGCAACCGAGATCGCCGGCGAGCACCACGTCGGCGTTCCCAGCGTCGATGCAGGCGCATTTCTCGCTGACGATCTGGTTGGAAATTTCGCCGTACTTCACCGCAAATGTGCCGCCAAAACCACAGCACACATCGCTGTCTTTGAGTTCCGTGAGGCGCAACCCCGCGACGCTTTGGAGCAGGGCGCGCGGTTGTGCGCGCACGCCGAGTTCACGCAGGCCGGAACAGGAATCATGATACGTCACCGTCTTGTCGAAGCGCGCCTCGACCCGCTTTACACCGCGCACGTCGACAAGAAAACTTATGAGTTCATGACACCGGGAGGCGAATTGGCTGGCGCGCCCGGCCATGTTGGGGTCGCCAGCGAACAGTTCAGCGTAGTGTTTGGCCAGCATGCCGCCGCACGAGCCCGAGGGCGCCACGATGTAATCGCAATTGGCGAACGCTTGTATGTTTTGCAGCGCGATGTCGCGTGCCGTCTCGCGGTCGCCCGAATTGTACGCCGGTTGTCCGCAGCAGGTTTGCGGCGGCACGATGACCTCGCAACCGGCGGATTCGAGCAGGTGCACAGCGGCAAAGCCAATGCTCGGACGAAACAGATCAACAAGACACGTCACCAACAGGCCGACGCGGGGTTTGGAGGCAGCGGACACAGGCACGACCAGCGAGCGCGGAAATGCGCCAGCTACAGTAGCACGCTTTGCGCGTCGGGATATGCACCCGTGAAAGCGAGATCAGGCGATCAGCCGTCGCCGGCGAGAATTTCGCGCGCCTTCGCCAGGTCGCTGCGCATCGCCGCCATCAGTTCCTCAAGCGTCGAAAATTTTTCCTCGCCACGAATCCAGTCGATGAATTCCACCTCGGCGATTTTCCCGTAGAGATCGCCTGAATAATCGAAGACGTGGACTTCGAGCAGCGGCGCGCCATTTTCGGTCACCGTTGGCCGGCTGCCGAAGCTGGCGACGCCCTTGTGCGCGACGCCATCGACATGGAAACGCACCGCGTAAATGCCGTGCCGCAACCGGCAGGAAGGATCGAGCCCCAGGTTAGCGGTCGGGAAGCCAAGTGTGCGACCGAGTTGCTGACCATGGATCACCTCGCCAACAACAAACCACGGATGTCCAAGCAATGCCGACGCGGCGGCGACGTCGCCGCGCAATAGCGCCGCCCGCGCGTTGTTGGAATGCACAGCTTCGGAGGCGCCGCCGATATCCGCCAGCACCTTGTCGACAACCTCGACGGCGAACCCGTGGCGCGCTCCCGCCTCCTGCAAGAACGCCGGGGTCCCGCTGCGGGCTTTGCCAAAATGGAAATCGTAGCCCACCACGACGCCAGCGACGGCGAGTTTGTCGACGAGAAATTCGCGCACAAAATCATCCGCCGACTGATTGGCGAGATGCGCATCAAACGGCAGCACGAGGATGCCGTCGAGACCCAACCGTTTCAGCGCCCGGTCGCGCGCCGCCGCAGGCGTCAGTCGAAACACCGTGTTGGGGCCAGCGAAGTAATCGACGGGATGCGGCTCGAAGGTCAGCGCCGCCGCAGGGCGACCGAGCTTCCTGGCGAGCCAGATGGCGCGCCGCACCACGACCGCATGGCCAAGGTGAACGCCGTCAAAATTGCCAATCGCGACGACTGCCCGTTCAAGACCGGCAGGAGCCAAGGCAGGAGCTGCGGCAGCAGCAACGGCAGCAGCGACGGCGGGAATATCGGCCGCAGGGGACGTGGCGGAAGGGGCTGGCGATGCGGCCGAAGGCAAGGCGGCGGAACTCCGGGCGGGGCGCGTCGACCCAGACGAATTACGGTGAGGGGATTGCTACGGTGCGGGGCTGGCAAACAGCACGGCGTGGCCAAATCGTCAAGCGGGTGCAGACCCTCGGTCAGGGCAATCGGGTGAAGAACCTCGTGACAAACTGGTGAAGTACTGAATCTGTCGTCGTCCACTGATTCTGTTTGTGGAGCACGACGATGGCGGATC
>JAYTTW010000097.1:0-30924 GCA_043744855.1 Hyphomicrobiales bacterium | reverse complement strand
CAGCAGCCTGCTAACGCCGCCCTCAGGGCAATGCAAACGTATAGATGGCGCTGTGGCCGCGCACGGGCGAGGGCATGGATTTTTTGGCGACCGCCAGCGGACCCGCCGTCACGGACTGGCCCTCGCCGGTAAACACCATCAGATACTGCTTGCCCTTCGCCTCATAGGTGATGGTGCTGGTCATGATCATGCCGCCGACGATGGCTTCCCATAAAACCTTGCCGTCGGCCACATCGAGCGCGCGAAGGCGGCGGTTGAGGTCGCCGAAAAACATCAGGTCGCCGGCCGTCGTCAGCGCCGATCCGTTGGTCGGCTGCGGCTGCGAATAAATCACCGTCGTTTCGCCGGTTGCGACATTAATTTTGGCGACGCCCATGTATTTTTCGATATCTCCGCCGGGCCGCAGGATGCCCGCGCGCGGGCCGAAGCCTGACTTGGTGGAGTTACGCGCCTCCATCGACAGGCACTGGTCGTGGAAGGGCACGAACACGGAGTTTGTGCCGGGATGGTAGGATATCTGCCAGAGGCCACGGGTGTTGTGGTAGCAGCCAATTTTCTTGTCGCCGTCGTTTTTGAAAATCTTGTCTTCGTTGACCCCGGTCTGGCCGGTTTTCACGTCGATGAAATTCATGTTGTTGTTGGGATCCTCGTAGGGAAAGGCTCGCGACCACAAGAACTCGCCGTTGTCCTGGGCGATGGCGAACATGCCGCCGCCCTCCGAGACAGTGAAAATAATGTTTTGCTCGGCGCCGGGTTGTATGGCGGGATTGATCCAGCGAACGTGTTTTGCGTCAGGCGCCACTTTGGTGCGGATGAGCATGCGCTCGTGGTTGTGGTCGGCGTCCCAATCGTCGCCGGGCAATTCCTGATAGTACCATTGCAGTTTTCCAGTCTCGACGCTCAGCGCCACCGTCGAGTTGCTGTAGAGTTCAGACGGCGCTTTAAGCGGCACCGCATCATAGCGGCCATGGCGCTTCAAACGCGTGTAGGGATTGGGATTGGCGGTGCTCCAGTAGAGCATTTTTTTGGCCGGATCGTAGGAACCCGGCAGCCCCCACGGACCCGCAGCCCGTTGCTCGACGGGCATATCTCCCCACGTATCGCCGCCTGGCTCGCCGGGCGCTGCAGTGACGAAAAATTTCCACAGCTCCTTGCCGGTTTTGGCGTCGTGCGCGGCGATGAAACAGAACTCGCGCTTGCCCTGGTCGCAGGTGCGGTTGGAAATGATTTTTCCGTCCGCCACAAGCAGTCCGCCGGCGGTGATCTGGCCATCGTCAACCTTTGTGGCCCAACGCTCTTTCCCGGTTCTGGCGTCGACAGCGACGAGGAAACCATCTGCGGCGCCCATCACAATCAAGTCGTCATAGATGGCAAGGCTCTTGGAGCGCGCCAGCATCGGCTTGACCTCGCGCGGAAAGTCGCGGTCGTATTGCCAGATCAGATCGCCGTTGGTGGCGTCCAGCGCCTGCATGCCCGAGCCGGGCGTGAACACGTACATGACGCCGTTGTAGATGATCGGCGTCGACTCCTGCGTGCCGGGCGGCAGGCCGCGCGCCCACGCCATGCGCAACTGCGCCACGTTGGATTTGTTGACCTGTTTCAGCGGTGAATAGCGATGCTGGTCATAAGTTCGATTGAGATGAAGCCAGTCGGCGTCGACCGGATTGGCGAGGATGGCGTCCGTGACAGGCGTGAAGGCAGGCATCGGCGCCTGCGCACTTGCGGCCGCCGCAAACAGGCCGGTCATCAAGAGGGCCAGCAATTCAGTACGGGCCAATTTGGAGCGTGCAGATTTTGTGCGAACCAACATGGAGCCTCCCCTCGCGTCAGGCGCGACTGTCTGTCCTGCGACGTGTTTATCCGAAGCTAGCGGCGCGGCACCTCAGTTGCAAGGCGAGCTGTCGAGGGGTGAGTTGTTTAGGCTGGCGCGCTGCGCCATGCTATCGCCATCCAAGCTACCAAACTCGAGGTCGACGCGTGCGATTTCCCAAATCCATAACCATCGCGCTGCTCAGGGCCATGAGCGTCTTGGCCGGGAGCGTCTTGGCCGTGAGCGTCGGCGCTGGCTTGGTCGCCAAAGCCTCGGCGCAGGACAGGGCGGCGATCGAGGCAGGCGGCGAAATCTACAAAGAGAAGTGCGAGGGGTGTCACGGCGCACGCATGCAGGCGACAGGAGCCGGCGCCGATCTACGCCAACTGCGAGCCAACGAGCGCCCCCGCTTCGACAAAGCGATCAAGGAAGGACGCAATCAAATGCCGTCGTGGGACGGTGAACTTGATGACGCGGACATCGAAAATCTTTGGGCCTACCAGCGGTCGCGCGCCAACGACTAGATCCAACTGGCGCGCGTCGGGAAAAAGTTGCGTGTCTTGGCGTGTCCGCATCGTAAACCGCTTTAATGAGTTGTCGCGGCGGCGCCGGCGTCGATAACGGCGTCGAACGGAGCGGCGAAACGCCATTCGAATCCGTTGCCCTGGTAATCGAACTCGGCGCGTCCACTCATGGCGCTTTCGACCATGCGGGAAAGCACCGTGTAGCCAAAACCGGCTTTCAAGGGAGCCGCAGGCCTCGGGCCGCCCCGTTCGGTCCAACGCAACGAAAACTTTTTCGATGCGTCGCCGTCGAGCCGCCAGCTCAGGCCGGCGCGCCCCCCCGGCATTGAAAGAGCGCCAAATACAGTCGCGTTGCTGACCAGTTCGTGGAGCGCGAGCCCGAGCGGCTGGGAGGCAGCCAGGACCAGCATCAGGGCATCGCCCTCGACGTCGATCCGGCTGCCGACGGCGTGCGGAAAAATAGCGATCTGCGATGAGATGAGGCGACGCAGCGGCACATGCTTCCAGTCGTTGTCGATCAGCAAATCCTGACAGGCTGAAAGCGAGGCAATACGATTGCTGAGCAACTCAACGAAGCGTCCGGGATCGCCGGTTCGCGCCGTCTGTCGGGTGATCGACTGGACTACAGCGAGCATGTTTTTCGAGCGATGGTTGACTTCGCGCAACAGACCCAGCAGCCGGTCGGAAGCACGCTTCTCTTCCGTGATGTTCCGGCAGGTGATGAACAGGCTGGCGGGATCGCCCTGCATATTGCGCTCCAGCGTCGAACGCCGCTCGATCCAGCGTTCGACACCATCGGCGCCGAGCAGTCGGAACTCGGATTTCGGCGTCGCCTCACCGGCAAGTTCGCGAAGCCACATCGTTCGGAGCGCCGGCTTATCGTCAGGATGCACATTCTGGTAAAGCACGTCCAGCTCATCCTCGGTGAGGGAGTGGGGCAGTCTGGCGTCGGCAAGCGCCACGCCGGTGATGGCGCTGCGATTTTCGCTGACCGTCACGGTCTTGGCGACGAGATCGATGATGACGTAGGAAATGCCGGCGTTTTGCGCAGCGTGCAGCAACCTCGCCCGGCTTTCGATGAGCGCTTCGCTGGCGCGATGGAAATCACTTACATCCCGATAAATGACGGCAACCGCGCACAACCGATTGGCCGCATCGTATATGGGCGAGCGGCTCGCCGACACCGGCAGCAGGGTTGCGTTGCGGCGGCGCCGGAAGGTTTCGAGGATGCCGCCGGTCATCGTGAAATTCGCCCCCGACTCGAAATCGGGATGATACTCGGCGCCCTCCGGCACAATCAGCTTGCCAATGTCGGCGCCGACCGCTTCCGCGAGGCTGTATCCAAACATATGCGTCGCCGCCGCATTCCATGTCTCGACAACGCCGCTCAACGACACCGTCAGAATGGCGTCGCGCGACGATTGCACGATGGCGGCAAGGCGTTCGGCAGTGGTGCGGGCGGCGCGCAGTTCGCGCTCGTAGGTTTCGCGTTCGCTGGCGTTGAAAACGGTGATGCGCAGGGTATCCTCGTCCGCATCGTCCTTGGCCAAGGTCGCGCTGACCAGCACCGGCAAAGGCGCGTTACCGGGGCGAGCCAGATGGCCCATCATCTCGCTGATGAAGCCCTGGGTCTGCAACAGCGGCTGGAACGTCGTCTCATAGTGGATGCGGTCTGGCTCGGTGAGCAAATCCTGAAAGCGCCGCTTGCCGACAAGTTCGGCGGCGTCCGCCGAGACCCATTGGGCGAACGTTTTGTTGACCTCGAGGACGACGCCGTCGGCTCTGGCGATCAGGAAACCGCACGGCGCATGTTCAAGGATATCGCTGGCATTTTTGACGTTCTTCATGACCCGTATGGATTTGCCTGGAGCCCATCGCTGCGTTTGACGGCGCCCATTGGAGTGATGTTCCAGCCGTTTCTACAGCGACAATCAACGTGCAAGCATCGAAACGGTTCCATCATCCCTTGAAATTCATCCTTGGCCGCATGTGTCGTGCGAGACCCTTGCACAACGCTCCTGGCAGGAGGTCGAGACCGGCGTTACCGTTAATGGCGGAAACGTCAATTTATCGGTGTTTTTGTCACGTTTCCCGTGCTGTCCACCCGCCATTTTTCACTCGACAGGGGTTGGTTGGCGAGGCGAGCCGCCATCCAGTCGGCGACGAGGCCAGCGGGGGATGGCCCGAGATTTGCCGAAGCGACGCCGCCGAGGGCGTGGCGACAATCGGCGTAGACGACCAGTTGTTTCGGCGTTTGCAAGACTTCAAACAGCGCTTCGGTAAACCGCATCGGCGAGAGTTCATCGAATTCGCCAACGAGACACAGGTAGGGCGCACGAATCTTCTCCGCATGGCCCTGCCACGTCAGGGTCTGGCGGAAGGCGTCGAAGGCGGCTTCGTCTGTAATGTTCGACATGAACATGAAGCGCATTTTGAAGGTCGGCGACGCCTCTTCAAAGATTGTGTGGCCGCCCGGTTCCAGGCACGTAGCCGATACCGCCACGGCTGCAAGACGCGGCTCGTGGGCTGCGGCGATGGTGGCGAAAAACGAACCAAAGGAGTTGCCGGCGATGCCAATATGCTCGCTGTCAATTTCTGGGCGCGTCGCGAGGTAGTCGACACAAGCCGTGCCGGTCTGCATCCAGTTTTCCATGCTGACGTAGAGGCCGATGAGCGGCGCTTCGTATTGGCCGGGGCCGTCAATCGCGAGCACCGCGATACCGCGCGACAACCAGCGATCGCCATAGAGGGAGACAGAAATTTCCTTGAAAGAATCCATACCTGGAACGGCGATCACCGTTGGCAGTCTGCCGCCGGTGTAGCCGTAAGGAAGATGCAGCCAGGCTGTAATTTTGTGGTTGCCGAGGGGTATTGAGACGGCCTCGACGCGATGGTCGGCGAGGCGCGCATAGCTGGCGTAACACTGGCGCTTGCAGGCATTGAGCCGCAAGTTTTGTTGGTCCGCCGCGTCGATCGGCCATTGCGCGGCGCCCCAATGGATCGCCGCGATGAAATAGTTTTCGCGGGCGGTGACGAGGTTTGCGTCGGCCTCCGCCTGCATCGCCAAGGCCTCGCGACGGCGGGCCTGTTGTTCAAAGGCTGGCGTGGCATCGGCGTATTTGCGGATGCGGGCGCGCACCGCCGCGAAATCGGCGTTGGCCAGCGCTCCGCTGGGCGCCGAAAGATAGACCGAGCGCGGCTGATCCCAGTCGAGGCCGTTGGCCTGAATGATGTTGTCGAGCTGCCAGCGTTGCTCGGTCCAACGTCGCGTCATTGGGCCGGAGTGGCCGGGAATGACGGTGGTCTTGTGGCTATCCATAGGTTGCTCCGCACGCCCTTGCTCGCACGCCTGCTGCGCAGTCTTGCTGCTCATTCTTGCAGCTTATTCTTGCAGCTGCAGCGCCTGCTTCACAGCGGCGATGCGCTGCGGCGGCGCGGCGTAAATGTTGGCGATAAGTTTTTGCACGGTAGCTCCATCGACACTGTCGATGTCGAGACCCGCCTTGCGCGCTTCGGCGACAAATTCCGGGTCCGTCATGGTCACCTCGAAAGCAGCGCGCAGGGCCGCGACGCGATCGGCGGGCGTCTCACTGGCGACAACGTAGGGCCGACCAAACTGGGTGTGGCTGAAGTACAGTTCGAGGATCGCCTTTTCTTCCGGAGTGCGGGCGAAGGCGCTTGCCAGCGGCACACCCAGGGCGTTGAGCGCCGCGTGGCCCTTGACGTGGGTTTGCGCCAGCACGCGCACAAAGCCTTTCTCGCCGAACCAGTTGGGGTTGGTGACATTGATGGAGGGCCACGCCAGGCCGCACGCGCCCTGCACTTCGTTTTTCTCCACGGCGTCCATGATGTAACGGCTGCCGGTGTAGCCATGCACGATGCGGAATTTTGCGCCAATGACGTTCTTCAGGATGGCGGCGAAATCAGCGCTAGAAGAAGCCACGCTGGCGCCGACGATGAGCGGCAGATGCAAAACGTCTGCGAAGGTTTGCGGCGGCGCGTCCTTGCGCGCCAGGCAAACATAGACATCGTCGTTGGCGCTGCCGAGGTAATGTAACTTCGCCGGTTCGTATTGCGGCTTCGTCGTGCCGATCAACGGTTCAAGCACGGCGCCGCCAAAGATCGAGCCGATGATGGTGCCGTCTTTTGGCGCGATGCGCGCCACGTAGGAGCCGGCGGCGTTGCTGCCGGCGCCCGGCATGTTGGCGACGATGATGGAGGGAGCGCCGGGAACATGTTTGGACAGGTGGCGCGCCAGAAAGCGCGCGTAGGTGTCATACCCGCCGCCGGGCGAGGTGCCGACGATGATGGTCATCTGGCGGCCGCGATAAAATTCGGCGACGGCGCCGCTGGCGTCCTCAGCCCGACCCGGCGCAGCGCCAACGATGAGCAGGATGGGCGCCAGCAGGATGGACGCCAGCCGTATCACACCGCAACTCATTTCGGCGCCAACGCAGTTTTTATGCGCGCGATGACGTCTTTGGGGGCGGCATAGACACGCGACACGAGTTGCGCAACTTCGGCGCCCGGCACCGGATCCACTTCAACATTGGCCCGCTTGGCGTCGGCCAGCAGTTGCGGGTCGTGCAAGGTCTCCAGGAAAGCCGTGCGCAGCGCTTCGACGCGATCGCGCGGCACGTCGGGCGCCACGACGTAGGGTCGACCGAAAACCTCTTGGCTGAAAAACAGTTCAAGCATGAGCCTTTCTTCGTCGTTATGGGCGAAGCTCATGGCGTTGGGCACGCCCTCCCGGTTGAGATCGGGATGGCCTTTCACATGCGTCTGCGCCAGCACCCGCATCGTGCCTTGCGGGCCAAACCACCCGGAATTGGTGACGCTGACCGACGGCCATGCCAGGCCGCAGGCGGCCTCCACCTCCCGCTTGTCGATCGCCATGCCGATTTCGCGGCTGCCGGGGTAACCAAGAACCATTTTGAATTTCGTACCCAGCGCGGCATTGAGAACGGCGGGAAAATCCGAAGTGGAGCTTGAATTGCCAGCGCCAAGCAGCAACTCCTTGTCAAACACTTCGCGAAACGATTGCACGGTCGCGTCCTTGCGCGCGACGCAGACGTAAACGTCGTTGTTGGCGCTGACGATGTATTGCGATTTGGTGGGATCATGCTGCACCGGCGTCGTGCCGATGAGCGGTTCCAGCGGCGCGCCACCGTAGAGAGCGCCAATGAACGTGCCGTCTTTCGGGGCGACGTTGTAAACGTAGTTGGCGGCGATATTGCTTCCGGCTCCCGGCATGTTGGAGACGACAACGGCGGGATTGCCGGGCAGATGCTTGCCGAGATAGCGTTGTATCATGCGCGCATAGGTGTCGTAGCCGCCGCCGGCGGTCGAGCCGACCAGCAAGGTCACCGTCTTGCCCTTATAGAAATTGGCGACGGCGTCCTGCGCGCGCGACGGGGCGCTGGCGAACAACGCGGCCCCCGTCAGCAGAATTTTCGCCGTTTTCATCGCGCGCATTTGACGGCCCCCGCGCGAGGCTTGCAAGAGCTTCACGCCTGTTTCTTGATGTCTATGACATTGTGCAGTATTTGATCCGCGTTGTCGAAAAAACGCCGTACACCGCGCGCCGCCTGGCGGATGCGCTGCTCGTTTTCAACGATTGCGAGGCGCACGAAGTCGTCGCCGAATTCACCAAAACCGATGCCGGGCGACACCGCAACATCGGCTTTCTCGATCAGCAGTTTGGAAAACTCGAGCGAGCCGAGCCCGCGAAACTTCGGTGGCGCCGGCGCCCACGCGAACATCGTGGCGCGCGGCGTTGGAATCTCCCATCCGGCCTGGGCGAAACTTTCAACGAGAACGTCGCGGCGACGACGGTAAATTCCGCGCATCTCCTCAATGCAATCATCGGGTCCGTTGAGGGCGGCCGCTGCGGCGACCTGGATCGGCGTATAGGCGCCATAGTCGAGGTAGGATTTGACCCGCGCCAGCGCCGCCGCGCCTGCGCCTTGAGCCGGTTGACCTGCTCAAACACATAGGGCGGCAACCGTTTGACGCGATGAAAATCAGCCATCTCTCAGCCTCGCAGCAGCAGGCCGGATGTTACGGAGACGCCGGCATGCCGGCAACCGCAACGAGGTTCGCACCCGGGGGGAGTGGTTGGCTTAATTGCTGGAAGTCGTGGCTGCCGGTTCGCGGACCGGTTTTTTGTCCACCACGCAGGTCAGCAGGCACTCAAAGGCCGGCTTTTTGGCTTCACGAAGGCGCGGCGGATAGGCGGCGACGGATTTGACCCGCACCTTGCTGGGGGCGCGCGCGGCAATGGCATCGTGATGGGCGCGCGAGCGTTCGAGCGATGCCTCGCGCGCCGCCAGTTCCGGCGTCGCCAAAATACGCGTCGATGGCTCAGGTCGGGCTCTGCCGAGTGGGATATAGTGCAGACTGTCCTCGGGCGGTCGCGAATTCTTGACAAACTCCGCAGGCTCAACTGGATCGGCGCGCAATTTGAAGTTGGTGATGACTTCCCACGGGCTTTGCGTCGACGTGGAGCGGTGCGTCGAGGTGGGTGTCTGCGCCAACGTGGCGCCATTGAGCAGCAGCGCGGCCGCCAAAACGGACCAACGTGCGAAAGTTGTGAAAGTTGCGAAAGTTGTGGAAGCTGTCGTCATGGAACCCTAGATGTCATATTTTTGTGGCGCCCGCGAGCGAAGTTTGTGGGAGCGCCCGAATACTCCACCCGTCCTCGCTAAGCCCCTTGCAGCCTGTTATATTTGAAAAGCCTTTCCAATAAAGAAATTATAGACCGCTCGCTCAAATCAGAGATTTTATTTTATGAATTTTCCTGAAAAACCTGCGAAACCCAACGCCGGCGAGGCCAAGGCAAAACCCCGGTCGCCGCGCCGCCGCAGCGCCAACCACCCGGCGCCGTCGCAACCCTTACGGGCGGAATTGCCGGCCGCGTCATCGCCACTTCCGGCCGCGCCAGAAGCCGCTGCCGCGCAAACCCCACAAGCCGCTGCCGGCGCATCGAAGGCGCCGGATTTTGACGCCTTCGCGATGAACCTCAGCGCGATGATGGGCGAAGGCGCGCGCGCGGCGCAAGCCTATTTCGAGGGCGCGAGACAGTCGGGCGTTGACCGTTCGGCATCCGATACGATGGCCGATGCGGTGCGCACACTCGGCGGCGTGGCCGATTACTGGCTGTCTGACCCACAGCGCGCCCTGCAGGCGCAAGCCAAAATCACCAGCGGATTTCTGTCCCTATGGTCGCAAACCCTGCACCGCCTGTCTGGCGAAAACACGCCGCCCATTTTTGCAGCCGACCCGGCCGACAAGCGCTTCGCCGATCCGCAATGGCGCGAAAATCCGGTTTTCGATTTCCTGCGTCAGGCGCACGGGTTGACAGTGGATTGGGCCAATTCGCTCGTTGAAGACGCCAAGACCTCTGAACCCGCGTCGCGGGCGCGGGCCAAATTCTACCTGCGCCAGATTTCCGGCGCGCTTTCGCCCTCAAATTTTTTGCCAACCAATCCGCAATTGCTCCGCGAGACGCTCGAGGAGAATGGCGAGAACCTGTTGCGCGGCATGAAGATGCTGGCCAACGACATGGAGGCCGGCAAGGGACACTTGCGCATTCGCCAGGCTGACGCATCCAGCTTCGAGTTGGGCGTCAACATGGCCGCGACCCCCGGCAAAGTGGTGTTTCGCAACGAGCTTTTCGAATTGATCCAGTACGCGCCGACAACGCAGGAGGTTTATCAACGCCCTGTCCTGATCGTGCCGCCGTGGATCAACAAATACTACATTCTCGATCTGAACCCGCAGAAGAGCTTTGTTGGCTGGGCGGTGGCGCAGGGTCTGACCGTCTTCGTCGTCTCCTGGGTCAACCCGGATGAGCGGCAGGCGGACAAGGGATTTGAAGACTACCTGCGCGGCGGGATCCTGGCCGCGCTCGGTGCGGTCGAAGCGGCGACCGGCGAGAAAGATATTGCGACCATCGGTTATTGCGTCGGCGGCACGCTGCTGTCGGCGGCGCTCGCCTACATGGCGTCAGAAGGCGACAAGCGTGTTTCCAGCGCCACCCTGCTGACCACGCAGGTCGACTTTACCGACCCCGGCGAACTCAAGCATTTCGTCGATGAGGCGCGCGTCAAGGCGATCGAAGAAGACATGAAGGACAAAGGCTATCTTGAGGGCAGCCAGATGGCCGGCGCATTTAATATGCTGCGACCAAACGATCTCATCTGGTCCTACGTCGTCAATAACTACCTGCGCGGAAAAGAGCCGCCAGCTTTTGACCTGCTGGTATGGAATTCGGATTCAACGCGCATGCCGAGAGCCAATCACGCTTTCTATCTGCGCAACTGCTATCTTGAGAACACGATGGCGCGCGGAGAGATGGAAATTCTCGGCACGCGCATTGATCTGCGCAAGGTGACGATCCCCATCTACAACCTCGCCGCGCGCGAGGATCACATCGCCCCGGCGCGTTCGGTTTTCGAGGGGGCGAAGCTGTTTGGTGGGCCGATGCGCTATGTATTGGCAGGCTCCGGCCACATCGCCGGCGTCATCAACCCCGCTGCGGCGCCGAAATACCAGTTCTGGACCGGGAAACAACCGGGGGGCGAATTTGAAGATTGGCTCGCTTCAGCCAGCGAAACTCCGGGCACCTGGTGGGGCGACTGGCTCGCCTGGATTGTCGCGCAGGCGCCGGCGAAGGTTGCCGCACGGGTTCCCGGAAGCGGGCGACTTGCCGCGCTGGCGGATGCGCCCGGCGACTACGTGCGGGTAAAATCCTGACCTCGCGCCGACTGGGCTGCCCCAAATAAAAAAGCCGGACGACACCCGCCCGGCTGTTTCTTGCAATGGCTGGCGAACCGCACGCCGGTTCGCCGCCGAGTCTGAAAACGCTGTTAGTGCTTGGCGAAGATCGGCGCAGCAACCTTCGGATCGTCCCAGCGATAGTTGAGGGCGACCGAGAGGATGTCGAGGCGGGAATTCGCGGTACCGATAAAGGGCAGACCGTTGAAGCCGGGGCTCGCGGCGTTGATGTTGATCGCGCCCTTGCGGATGAAGGCGTGGGCGTAGCTCACGTCGAACGAGATCTTCTCGTTGTACTTGTAGCCAAGACCAATTGTCGCCCAAGTGCGATCATTGTCGGGAAGACGAACGCCACGGTTTGCAATGGTGATCGGCGATTTCTCGTAGGCGAGACCGCCGCGCAGGGTGATGTTGGGATCCAGGCGATACTCGGCGCCCAGCGAGGCATACCAGCCGTTCCGGTACCGGAAGGCGAGCGCCGGCAGGCCGTTACACCCAGCCAGCGCCGGGAACGGGGCCGGCGCGGTAATGCAGACCGGGAACGCGCCGAAGACGTTCCAATGCGTCCACTCGAAGCCGGCAAGCGCGGTCCAGCGATCATCAACCCGTTGCCGCAGACCAACCGTGACCATATCGGGCAGGGTCAGGTTCGACGAGATCGAATAGGCGCCGCCAATGGCTGCGGCAGGCGGCAACGGACCGGCGGCGGCGCCGTTGATGAAGGTGCCCTTGAGGTTTTCACGCACCTGGCTGCGATAGCCGATGCCGAGTTCGGTGCCGGCGAAGGGAGTGAACGTCAGACCGGCCGTGAAGCCGATACCCCAACGGTCGCCCTTCAATTCTGCACCGGCGGCGCCTGGCGCGACGCCGAGGGCGGAGGTCAGACGTGTCTTGAAATACAGCGCCTGCACGCCGACGCCGAACGACAGCATGTCATTCAGCTTGTAGGCGATGGTTGGCGTGATGCCGAAGCTGACGACTTCCGAGGTCCGGCCATAGGTCTGGGCGGCCCAGTTGACGGGCGCCTTGGTGGCGAGCCCGAAGGGCGTGTTGGTGGACAGACCGATCCACAGGCTGTCATTCCACTGGTAGGTCGAATAGGAGGATGGCAGGACCGCCGTGCGACCGATGTTGCTGGTGCCGCCAAACACCGCAGTCGGGCTCGCCGGATCGACCGTGATCTGCGCATACGGGAGGATGAGCGAGGCGCCCCACTGGCTCTGCCAGCCCGGGTTTTTCGTCATCGTCGCCGGGTTCCAGAACATCGCGGAGAGGCCACCTGCGCCAGCGGCGACGCCAGCGAACGCTTCCCCCTGCGCGGTCGGACTTTGCTCGCGGATCGCAAACGAACCGGCTTGAGCCAAACCCGCCGTCAACAGGAGCGCGCCTACGGCCGTCCCCGCCAACAAGCTCCTGTGTGCAGATAAATTCATTGTTTACCCCTCCGTAGAAAAACCGCGAGTCAGCAAAATAGCTGTCACAACTTATTCATGATTGGCGCCCCACAGCAATCGCGCGGGTCCTGCCTCGACACTCGGCCGCTGCATCGTGAAATTTGCAGATTTGGTTAACTTGTAATGCAGGTCATTGTAATTGTTACGATAAGCGTTACCCAAAAAGATCGCTGCTTGCTTACCGTTTGGTCCGTCGGCATCCGAAGACAACAAAAATCCCGCATTGTTGCATTTTCGCCACGTGAAACATGACTTTTTGCCGGTTTTCGCGTTGCCGCGCGGCAGCGGCGGGCGCATAGAGCGAAATACGAAAAATCCGGGCAGGCGTGAAGGAGGCCACATGAAACTCGTACGCTACGGAAAAGCTGGCAAAGAAAAGCCCGGTCTGATCGATCACGATGGACGCGTCCGCGACCTGAGTTTCGTCGTTCCCGACCTGCGAGGACCCTATCTGTCGGCCAAGAATGTACGCAAGATCGCCCGCCTGCGGCCCGCCAGCCTGCCATTGGTGCGCGGCACACCGCGACTTGGCTCGTGCGTCGGACAGCCCGGCAACTTCATCGCCATCGGCCTGAATTACCATGACCACGCCAACGAGGCGGGAATGCCGATTCCCAAAGAGCCGATCTTGTTCACCAAAGCGCCGAACAGCATCAGCGGCCCGCACGACGACATCATGCTGCCAAAGGGATCGCAGAAGGGCGATTGGGAAATCGAGATCGCCATCGTCATCGGCGACGGCGGTTCCTACATCAAGGAAAGCGATGCGCTGAAGCATGTCGCCGGATTCTGCGTCTGTAACGATGTTTCCGAACGCGAGTATCAGATCGAACGTTCGGGTCAGTGGGTGAAAGGCAAGAGCGCTCCGAGCTTCGGGCCGCTCGGGCCGTGGCTGGTAACCACGGACGAGATCAAAGACGCCCAGAAGCTGGAGCTGTGGCTCGACGTGAACGGCGTACGACAGCAGACTGGCAACACGTCAAAAATGATTTTCAGCTTGAAGCACATCGTCTCCTATGTCTCGCAGTTCATGCAGCTGGATGCTGGCGACGTTATCACGACTGGCACGCCGGCGGGCGTTGCACTGGGTCGCAAGCCGCCAAACTATTTGAAAGCCGGCGACACGATTTCGTGCGGCATTGAAAGTCTCGGTGAGCAGGCCAATCGCGTCGTGGCGTGGAAAAAGACCGCCTGACGCCGGCTTCCCTGCCGATCTGACACTTGCTGGACCAAGGGTTGCACCTTGGGGCTATGGGCGTCCTGTGACGTCTCATAGCCGGACATCGCCGCACGGCGCGCCTGTCCGGCTGTTCTATTATTGAACAGGGGACCCCTCATGCGTAGCATTTTAAAGCATAGCCTTATTGCCGCGGCGGTAGCGTCGACGGCGATTTTGGGCGCCGGTTCGGCTTCGGCGCAGCATCGTGGCGAGTTGCGCCACGCCTACGCCGGCAATTCTGGCCATGGTCACCACACCTATGGGCAACAGTCGCGTCGCGCCGCTTACGCCGGTGTTGGCGTTGGTTATCGTCACGCTGGCGCCCGCGCTGGCGGCTACGGCTACGGCGTCGCAGCTGGCGCCGCGATTGGCTACGGCGCCGGCTATGAGAGCGCCGAGAGCTACGCTCAACCCGCCATGTACGCGCCTGCCATGTACGCGCCGCAACCACAGGCGTACTCGAGGACCTATCAGGTGCCCACGACCGTCTATCGCAATGTCACCCAGTCCTGGCAGGTGCCGGTGCGCAGCTACCAGACCGTGGAACGCACCCAGTACGTGCCCGTGACCAGCTACCGCACCGTGCAGACCGCGCACGAGGTGCCTGTCACGACGTACCAGACCGTTTATCGGAGCCATCAGGTTCCGGTGGTGCAACAGCAGGCGGTCACCGTACAGCAGCAGGTGCCGGTAATGTCGTATCAGACCGTGCAGCGCACCGTGCAGGTGCCGACCACGGTTTATCAGACATACACGCGCACTTGCACTTGTCAGTAACTTGCACGTGTCAGTGACCTGACCCGCGCCTTTCAACGCGGCGGTGGGGCTCAGGCCCCGCCGCTAAAGCGCGATGACGCTTCTTCGAATCGTCGTCACTCTTTAGTTTTTTGATTGAGCATGATCTTTTCCGAAAACCGAAAACCGGCGTCCACTTTTCGGGATCATGCTCCAGTTGCGCCGGCCCGTTGCAGCCCGAGCATCCATTCGAGGTTCTGCACGGCGGCGCGCGCGGCGCCCTTGCCAAGATTATCAAGCCGCGCCACCAAAACCGCATGGCCGCGCGCTTCGTTGGCGTACACCCTGAGTTCCATGAGGTTGGTGTCGTTCAGCGCCTGCGCTTCGAGCTTGCCAGCTTCGCCAGCCAAGGTGTCCGCCCCGACAACCCGGACGAACCCGCTTGCGGCGTAACGCGCTTTCAGAGCCGCCTCGAGGTCGTCGCGACCGACATTCGCGCCCAGTTGCGCCAGATGCAGCGGTATCGACACCAGCATTCCCTGCGCAAAATCTGCAACGGACGGCACGAACAGCGGACGCTGCGCCAGTTTGCTGTAATGCTGGATTTCCGCGACGTGCTTGTGCTCCAGAGCCAGTCCGTAGAGTTCGAAATCGGGCGCGCGGCGGGCGTCATACTCGGCAATCATCGATTTGCCGCCGCCGGTGTATCCGGAGACGGCGTTGATTGTGACGGCAAAATCCTGCGACAAAAGTCCGGCGTCGCGGAGCGGCCGTAACAGCGCGATGGCGCCGGTCGCATAGCAACCTGGATTGGCGACGCGCGAAGCGCCTGCTATCGCTCGCGCCTGTCCCTCGACAAGTTCGGCGAAGCCATAGACCCAGCCCGGCGCCACCCGATGCGCCGTCGAGGCATCGAGTATTTTCGGGCTGGCGGCGCCAAGTTCATCCGCCAGTGCGACGCTGTCCTTGGCGGCGTCATCGGGCAGGCACAGGATCACCAGATCGACGCCGGCCATGCGTTGCTTTTTCGCGTCGCGATCCTTGCGCAATTCAGGCGCAATGGAGACAACGCTGACATCGCTGCGCGCCGCAAGAAGGTCGCGGATCAACAGCCCGGTTGTGCCGGCCTCGCCGTCAATGAAAATTTTCGCGCTCATGGCGTGCTCCGTGCGCGGTGGATGGCGTGCTCCGTGCGCGGTAAATGGTGCGCTCCGTGCGCGGTGCAGTGCTTGCGAAGCCAACTCAAGTCAAGCCGGCGAGGTGAAGCGTTCCGCCCGGCCCTGCAAATAACGCTGCACGACGCTGGCGGCGGCAATCGCGGTTATGTCGGCCACATCGTAGGCGGGCGCAACTTCCACCACATCCATGCCGCGCCAGTCGAGGCACCGCGTCTCCCACACCACAGCCAGCGCCAGCGCCGACGTTAGACCGCCGGCGACGGGCGTGCCGGTGCCTGGCGCATGGGCCGGGTCGAGCGCGTCGATGTCGAAGCTGAGGTAAGCCGGGCCGGGGCCGACCCGCGCAAGAATGCGGGCCGCGACGCCGCCGGCGCCCAGCGCGACGCAGGTATCGGCCTCGACGATCTCGATGCCGAAGTCTTGCGGCGCGACCGTGCGGACGCCCAGTTGAATCGAGCGCAACGGATCCATCAGACCTTCGGCGACGGCGCGCGTGACGAAAGTCCCGTGCGACATTTTCGAGCCATCGTCCTCCCACGTATCCTGATGCGCGTCGAACTGCACCAGCGCCAGTGGCCCGTACCTGGCGGCGTGGGCGCGCAACAGCGGCAATGTAATGAAATGATCGCCGCCGAGGCTGCACAGGTGCACACCGGCGTCGATGACCTGGCGGGCCTGCGCCTCAATGGCGGCGGGGGCCAATGCAGTTCGCTCGTATTCGATAAAACAGTCGCCGCAATCGATGACCCGCATCCGCGCAAACGGATCGCGCCGCGAGGGATATTGCGCATCGCCATCGAAGATCGCTGACGCGCGCCGGATGGCGGCTGCGCCAAAGCGGGCGCCCGGGCGATTGGAGGTGGCGCAATCGAACGGCACCCCCCAAACCGCAATATCGGCTTCGTCGAGGCGTTTGGAATAGCGGCGTCGCATGAACGAGTGCACACCGGCGAAGGTCGGTTCGGTCGAACCGCCGAGCAGGTCTCCGGCGATTGCATTGTCGATGGGAGCGCTGCTCATCTGCGCACGATCACGGTTAGCGCTCAGGGGCCAGCGACGGCGTCGACGTCGATGCGTTTGAGAAAGGCTGCGGGGTCACGCATCGCGGCAAAATCGGTAAACGGAACCGGGTCGTTTTTAGCTTTGATGGCAATCGTCAGGCTCGCCGGTTTGGCGAGAAACGAGGCTGCGGCGGTTGCCAGTTTCAGGCCAGCGGGATCGCCGCCAAGCATCAGCGGCAGGAACTGCGTAGCCATCGCGCTCCATTCCTTTTTCAACGCATCCGGCGATTTTTTCTGCCCCTTGGCGAAAAAATTGACGGCTTTGTCGAACAGGCCCTTATTGTCGAAGCGAAGCGACATGGCGGACAGCGCGCCCGACATCATCAAATTCACTTTTTCGTCTTTCGTGCCGGTGAACATTTTGGGATCGATATTGGCAAGCGCCATGCTGATATTGAGGGCGCCGGCGTCGACGCCGTTGATCGCCCATTTATCGAGATTATAGGTTTTCTTGTCCTTGTCGTAGGCGCCCGAGGCGACCATCCCGAGGACAAGTTTTGCATAACCGAAATCCGCCAGCGACTTTCCGGCCGACGAGGCCTTGGGTGGCGTGATGACGATGTTCGTGATCTCGGCAACGCCTTTGCCGGGCAGGCCTTTGTCATAATCGCCGACGCCCGTAATCGAGTCCACCGACACATGAAACCGGTTGCCACCGGGGGCGCTCGCCGGCGTCGCCTCGTCCGGCGCTGTCAAATCGAAATTGACGAGAGAAAACTTCGACGCGGCGGCGGACCCGTCGCCAATCGCGCCGCCGTTCAAAGTCGCGAGAGCGTAAATGAAATTCCACTGCTGCACTTCGATGGCGCCCGACTTGAAATTGACGTCGCCCCCCTTCGCCTTGCCAATGCCGTCGAGGCTTTTCACGGAAGCCGAGGCAACCACGCCGGCGTTTACGCCTGTGGCAAGAAAATCGTGCACATGCGCGGTCGTATCGTCGTTGGTGATGAGCGTTTCGGGGATGACGATTTTGTCGGCTATCATGCGGCGCGCCAACGCGACAACCTCATCGTTGATGCCGGGGGCGCTGAACAGGCGCGAAAGCTCGTCCTTGTTCAGGTTGGTGTTGGCGACCTCGATCCGGTTGAACGTCGTGGTGCTCTTATCGCCGCGTTTGATCTGCAAGTTTTCGAGCACGACGTTGTTTGTCTGCGCAAGAACCCGGTTTGTCTGCGCGAGAACCCCGCCCGCAGCGACGAGCCCCACAAGCAAAGCCAGCGGCAGAGTGGCGGTGATGCCTTGCGGGGCGCGAGGGATACGATTCATGCGAAATCTCCGTTTGCGGTAAGCGACAACATGCCAAGTCTTGCGCAGTGCGCCAAGTGCTTTTCTTGCGCAGTGCGCCAAGTGCTTTGAAGCGATTGGCGCCGCATCGCAACAAAAATAATTCCTGCCGCCGACGCAACTTTTTTGAGGAGCCGAGTTTTAGAATACAGGCCCCCGCCTTATGTTCGCCACTGGATTGTTGTACCGGCGTCACAATCAACGCTCAACTTGACTGGGTCCAAACAAGGCGTGGCCGACAGGTGGCCGAAGCGGCGACCAAAGGGGCGGCCAAAGGGTGGCAACGAGGGAGACGGCACATGACGTCCTACACCGTTACAACCGTGGATACGCGTGCCAGCGGCGACCCGTTCGAAGTGATGGTTCGCGACGACAGGCATTTGCCCGTCGCGCAGTTAAGCGCCATGTCGGCGGCGCACGCGAGAATGGTGGCTAGCGCGATTGTCTTGCTGCTGCCGAAACTCGACCCGCAGAACTCGGTTGTGGTGGATGTTTTGACGGTGCGCGGGGCTTCGGGTTTTTCAGACAGGATTTCGGCCTAGTCTGGCTGCGGCTGGCGCATCAAACGTGCTGCCATCGCAGCCGGTTTTGTCTTGGCGGCGAAATGCTTGAGCGCCGGTCGCGGCAATTCCGGGAACCGCTCCAATTTTCCGATAGACCGTCCGTTTGCTTGTGGCGGCGGGCCAAATCGCCCAACCACAACCAGCGGAACGCTTTAGCGTTTCGAGAACTGGAAGCTGCGGCGCGCTTTCTTTTTGCCGTACTTCTTGCGCTCGACGACGCGTGAATCGCGTGTCAGGAAGCCTTCGCGCTTCAACACCGGACGCAAATCGGGCTCGAAGTTTGTCAGAGCCTTGGCAAGCCCGTGACGCACGGCGCCGGCCTGTCCGGAAAGTCCGCCGCCGGCCACTTTGACCATCAGATCGTACTGCGTGGAGCGGTTGGCGATATCGAGGGGACGACGCAAGATCATACGAAGCACGGGCCGGGCGAAGTAGACTTCCACCGCACGGTCGTTGACGACGATCTTACCGGAACCGGGTTTGATCCAAACGCGGGCCACAGCGTTCTTGCGCTTGCCAGTCGCGTAGGCGCGGCCGAGTTTGTCGAGCTTTTGCACATAATGCGGCGCTGCGGGTTGCGGCGCAGAAGTCGCCGCTTTGAGATCGGCCAGCGAGGAGAGAGTTGTCTCGGCCATACTCAGGCGCTCCGCTTGTTTTTAGGGTTCGTGTTCTTGCGGTTCATGGCGCCAATGTCGAGGTTTTGCGGGTTTTGGGCAGCGTGCGGGTGCGCCGCGCCCTTGTAGACGCGCAGGTTGGAAAGTTGCTGACGGCCAAGCGGGCCGCGCGGCAACATGCGTTCGACGGCTTTTTCGACAATTCGTTCGGGGAAACGACCTTCGAGAATGAACTTCGCCGAGCGCTCCTTGATGCCGCCGATAAAGCCGGTGTGATGATAATACATCTTCTGTTCGAGCTTGCGGCCGGTCAGCGCGATCTTTTCGGCGTTGACGACGATGACATTGTCGCCATCATCGACGTGCGGGGTGAACGTCGGCTTGTGCTTGCCTCGCAGGCGCATGGCGACCAGCGTGGCGAGGCGACCGACGACAAGATCAGTGGCGTCGACGAGGATCCACTTTTTCGCGACCTCGGCCGGTTTGGTGACGGTGGTGTTGCCGAACATTGGACTGAGGTTCCTCGTCAAGGACGCGCGGCAACCAAGCCGCGAAGCGATGGCGGCGGTATAAGGGCGACGCCCGCGGGTGTCAAATCTGAATGGGTGTAGCGCAGAAAAAACGCGCCAAGGCGTGCTTTTTTTGGATGTGGTATTATAATACCATGGATTTTGCCATCGAATAAAGGCGCCCCGTTCAGGCTGGAAACCGCGCCTCGGCCAGCTGCGGAACCGCTTCAATCAGGCCGCCGAGATTACCCGATGTCAACAGCAAGACGGCGTCACCGGACTTCAGTGTCGCGCCAATCGCCGCGATCCCCGCCTCGCGGGTCCGCACCGGCGTTGCATCGACGCCGGCCTTCAGCAATCGCGTCATGATGTTGGCAAGCGTCACCTGCTCATGGCTCGCCGCGCCCTGCGAAGCGGGCTCGTAGACAAACACTTTTGCGCACCCATCGAAGACGTCGTCGTACCAGTGCAGCGTCGCCTGGTTGCGCCAGGAGAACGTGTGCGGCTCAAAAACCGCAATCAGGCGGCGCTCCGGGAAATGCTGTTTCATCGCCGCGATGGCGCTGCGCGCCTTGTCGTAGGAGGAACCGAATCCCTCGAAAATCGGCACGCTTGTGTTTTCGGATTTGCGATCAAGACGCCGCAGGATACCGCGAAAACTCGCCATCGAGAGCGCATAACTGCTGGCAGTGACCAAACCGAGGCTCAACACGAAGGCGCCGACGCCCACCATGTTTTCAATGTTGTGCAAACCGAGTTGCCCGGTTTCGACGCGCACCACGGCGACGCCTTCATGCATCAACGTAAAGCGCGTGCGTTCGCCCCAGGCGATTTCCGCCGCCTGCCATTGGCCGCGCGAAATTCCGAAGGTGATGAGATCGCGGCTTTGCGCCTCGATGAACTTTTGCGATAGTTCACCGCCGGTCGAGGCGACGACGACGCCGGTTGTCGGGACCATGTCGATCAACTGGTGAAACGGCGCGAGGTATTCCGCCACGGTGGGAAACACGTTGACGTGGTCATGCGCGAGCGGCGTCAGCAAGACATGGGCGGGATGGTAGTGCAGGAATTTCGAGCGGTTGTCCGTGTTGGACGATGGGTATTCGTCGCCCTCCAGCAAAAACTGCTCGTCGGCGCCAATGTGCGAGGCGGAGGCCGGCGACAGCGGCGCCGCGCCGATCATCCACGAGGGGTCGCGGCCGGCGCTGGTCAAGCAATGAGCCAGCATCGAGACGCTGGTGGTCTTGCCGAACGAGCCGGCGGCAACGAGGGCCTGGCGGCCTCGCGTCAGCAAGCCCAGCACGTCGGCAAAGGACAAGATGGTCGCCTTCCCCGCTGCCGCACGGGCAAAAGCTTGCGCGACTTCGGCGTTGGTTTCCGGCACCAGTCTGGCGTTCTTTCCGATGACGATCAGATCGACATCGGCGGGGATGTTGTGCGGCCCGTAGGGCGTGCGCAGATCAAACTTTTCCGCCGCCAGGACATTCGAAATGGGCGGATAAACCGCCTCATCCGAGCCGCTGATGGCGACACCGCTATCGCGCAACAAAAACGCGGTGGCGCTCATGCCGACGCCGGCGACGCCGATGAAGTGCGCGCGCTTGTAGGGAAAGCCAGCCATGGTTCCTCGTTCGCGCCGCTCGCATCCGAATCGATGCGCGGCACGAACACCATAGACGACGCGGCGGCGCCATGAAAAACGCCGCTATTTCATGCGGTCGCGGATTTTATCGAGACCGGCCTGGGCGCAGGCCGTGTCCTTCTCGCCGCCCGGTGCGCCGCCGACGCCCAGCGCGCCAATGGCGACGCCATTCACCTTGATGGCGATGGCGCCAGCCGCGACGACGACGTTCGGCAATTTTGTTTGCAACACAGACATCTGGCCATTCTTCAGGTTTTTCTCGAGTTCGATGGTGTCGGTGCGGTAGGTGACCGCTGTGTAAGCCTTGAGGAACGAGCTATCGAGGGTGTGGATGCCGGCGCCGTCGCCGCGCAACACGCCCTGGCGCACCCCGTCCATGTCGAGAACGACGGCGCTGACCTTGTAGCCGTTGGCGGCGCAGGCGGCGACGGCCGCGCCGAGCGCCTCGTTGACGAGCGGCGCCGACAGTCTTTGCTCCGTGACAAGGCCTTGCGCGCTGGCTGGCGAGACAAGTGCTGCCGCCGCGAGTGCGGCGAATGATATTGTGGCGTGTTTCAACATGGTGTGGTCACCTCCCTGTAGTGGTCGGCGGAGATTGTGCACCGCTTCGCTCCGGCGACCAAATCAGCCGCGCGCGGCGGCCTGCGCCCGGCGCAATCGCCTCAGCGCGGCGGGATCGAGTAGGCGCCCGTCGCGTGCGCTACGATCGCATCGGCGCCGGCCGCACGCAGCCACACCTCGCCGACCGCAAGGCGCTTGCCGAGCTTCAGCAACTTGCAGTCACAGACGAGATCGCCCGGCGGCGGCTTGCTGAGAAAGTTGATGTTGAGGTTCGTCGTCACCGCCAGCGCCACCGGTCCTATCTGTGCGAGAATGGCGACGTACAGGGTCACGTCGGCAAGCGCGAACATGGCGGGGCCGGAAATCGTCCCGCCCGGGCGCAGATGCTCGGTACTGGCGAGCAGGCGCATCCGCGCCGACATCGGGCCGACGGCTTCCAGAACAAAGTGCGTGCCAATCCGGATCTGCGGAAACTCCTCGCGCAGAAACGTTTCGACGGCTTGGCGCGACATGAGATTTTCAGCGATTTCCGGCATTGGCGCTCCACTCGTACCCGGAATCAAAGATTCCGGGTGCGTCGCGCCGGTTTTACACCAGACCCATGGAAACCGCGATCCGGACTTACCGAAGGTGATTGACAGTTACGAGCCATGAGAGTCGCGGTTGCCGCCTGTCGCCAACGCCGCGCATCTGCTAGTCTGCGGAAATGCCCGACCATCCCGTCAAACCTTTGTTGCGCGCCGCCATCGCCGGCAACGGTGTGCTTTGCCTGACGCTCGACTCGCCTGAGAACCGCAATGCGTTGTCGCTGGCGATGATCGAGGCGTTTGAGCGGGCGCTTGGCAAAATCGCAGGAGACAGCAGCGTGCGCTGCGTTGTCATCGGTGGGGAAGGCGGCAGCTTCTGCGCCGGGCATGATTTGCGCGAACTCACCGCGGCACGGCAGAATGGCGATGGCGGGCGGGCTTTTTATGAGGAGACAATGTTGCGGTGCGCCGGTGTCATGCAGGCCATTGCGGCTCTGCCGCAGCCGGTTATCGCCGCTGTCGAGGGCGTGGCGACCGCCGCCGGCTGTCAACTGGTGGCGACCTGCGATCTCGCCATCGCTGGCGAGGCGGCGCGGTTTTGCACGCCGGGCGTTGACATCGGGCTTTTTTGCTCGACGCCGGCGGTGGCGCTCGGGCGCAATGTCGGCCGCAAACAGGCGATGGAAATGCTGCTGACCGGCGAAATGATTGACGCCGTTGAAGCCCGGCGGATTGGCCTTGTAAACCGCGTTGTGGTTGACGGCGAGGCATGGCGCGCGGCGCGGGCGCTGGCGACGCAAATTGCCGCCAAACCGACAAATACCGTGCGTCAGGGCAAGCGCATTTTTCGCGCGCAGATCAGCGAAGATGTGGCCTCCGCCTACGCTATCGCCGGGGCCGCCATGGTCGAGGGTCTGCTCGATGAGGACGCGCGCGAGGGGATCGGCGCATTTCTCGAAAAGCGCCGACCCCAATGGCGATAATCGCGGGTGTATAAAGGGCGCGCCAGAGATGAACCACGACGCCTACCCCGATGAGCTCATTCGCTCGATCCTGGCGAACAGCCGGAGCGTCGCCATCGTCGGCGCTTCCGCCAACAACAATCGTCCCTCGTGGTTCGTGCTCAAATTTCTGCTAACGCGCGGTTTTAAGGTGTTTCCCGTCAATCCGGGCCTCGCCGGCAAGGAAATCAGCGGCGCGCGTGTTTACGCAAGGCTCGATGAAATCGGCGAAGCCATCGATATCGTCGACATCTTTCGCAATTCGCAAGCCGCCGAAGGGATCGTCGAGGAAGCGTTGGCGCTGACGCCGCTACCGAAGGTCATCTGGATGCAACTTGGCGTACGCAACGAGGACGCGGCACGACGAGCTAGAGCCGCAGGTGTCACCGTCATCATGAACCGCTGCCCGAAAATCGAGTACGGTCGGCTGTCGGGGGAAATCGGCTGGACTGGTGTCAACACGCGCTTGTTGTCGTCGAAGCGCCAGGTGATGGGCGCCGGCTTCCAACGCTTGACGCTGGAGCGGAAATAGCCGTCACGCCGCTGCAAAACTTTCGGCGCGCGCCCGTCCCCAGAGGCGGACATATTCGCCGACGGCGTCGCTTCGCAGTAACTCGCCGGGCGCAAGCTCAGGATAAATATCGCTGAAACTTTTCACCACGTCGGCGGAGATGCGTTTCATGATGCGACTGCGGGGAATGTCGGTTGGATGTTTGACGCCGGCCGCAGCGATCAGCTCGGCGAGGGCGGCGAGGGTGTGGCGATGAAAGCCGGCGACGCGCGCCGCTTTGTCTGGCACCACGAGGCCGCGCTGGCGCATCGGATTCTGCGTGGTGACGCCGGTCGGGCAACGGTCGGTGTGACACGTCAGCGATTGTACGCAGCCCAGGGCGAACATGAAGCCGCGAGCGCTGTTGCACCAGTCGGCGCCCAGTGACATGACGCGCACCATGTCGAAAGCCGTGATGATGCGCCCGGCGGCGCCGAGCTTGATGCGCTCGCGCAGACCCGCTCCAACAAGGCAGTTGTGCACAAAACTCAAGCCGTCGCGCAATGGCGTTCCCATGTGATCGCAGAATTCGAGGGGCGCAGCGCCGGTGCCGCCCTCCTTGCCGTCGACGACGATGAAATCCGGCAGAATGCGCGTGTCGATCATCGCCTTGCAAATCGCCATGAACTCGGTTTTCTCGCCGAGGCACAGTTTGAAGCCGATCGGCTTGCCGCCAGACAACTCGCGCAGCTTCGCAATAAAGTGCATCATCTCGATGGGCGTCGAAAACGCCGAATGCCGCGCCGGCGAAATGCAATCGACGCCTTGGGTCACACCGCGCGCCGCAGCAATTTCGGCGGTGACTTTGGCGGCGGGAAGCACGCCGCCATGGCCGGGTTTGGCGCCTTGGGAAAGTTTGATTTCGATCATGCGTATTTGCGGGTCTTTCGCCGAAGCGGCGAATTTTTCGGGATCGAAAGAACCATCCTCGTTGCGGCAACCGAAGTACCCGCTGGCTATTTCCCAGATGATGTCGCCGCCGTATTCACGGTGGTACCGGCTGAAGCCGCCCTCCCCGGTGTCGTGTGCGAAGCCGCCCAGTTTCGCGCCCTTGTTCAACGCCAGGATGGCGTTGGCCGACAGCGAGCCGAAACTCATGGCGGAAATGTTGAACAGCGACATCGAATACGGCTGGCTGCACTGCGGCCCGCCAACGCTGACGCGGAAATCGCGATCCTCGATTTTTGCCGGCGCCAGCGAGTGATTTAGCCACTCGAAACCTTCGCGGTACACGTCGATCTGCGTGCCGAATGGACGGGTTTCAAGTTGCGCCTTGGCGCGTTGATAGACGACGCCGCGCTCGGAACGGTTGAAGGGGGTGCCGTCGAGTTCGCTCTCCAGAAAATACTGGCGGATTTCCGGGCGAATTTTTTCGAGCAAGAATCTTAGATTGGCGAGGATCGGATAATTGCGGCGCAGCGAATGCTTGGTCTGCACGAGATCGACAACGCCAATGGCGACGGCGAGTGTCGCCAGTGCAGCCAACGCCCACGCCCAATCGTTGCCGCTTCTGGCCCACAGGCCGAAACCCAACATCGAGACGATGGCAAATATAAAAGCCAGGTAGCGCAAACGCCTGTCCCCCTGCATACTGCATCGGCGCGAGCCTGACGCCGCCCGGCTCCGCTTAAGAATGCCTATCTTCAAAGTGAGTCAACGCCATGACATCTGCAAACGCTCCTGAACCGGGCTTCGCCACACTGGCCATTCACGCCGGCGCAAAGCCGGACGCCGCGACCGGCGCACGTGCGACGCCAATTTTTCAAACGACCTCGTTTGTGTTCGACGACGTCGATCACGCGGCATCGCTGTTTGGCCTGCAAGCCTTCGGAAATATTTACACGCGCATCACCAACCCCACCTCAGCCGTGCTGGAGGAGCGTGTCGCGGCGCTGGAGGGGGGCACGGCGGCGCTGGCGGTGGCCTCAGGTCATGCAGCGGAATTTCTGGTGATGCACACCCTGATGCAACCCGGCGACGAATTCATCGCCGCCAACAAACTCTATGGCGGCTCGATCAACCAGTTCAATCACGCCTACAAGAACTTCAACTGGAATGTGAAATGGGCCGACCCCGACGACCTCGCGACTTTTGAGGCGGCGATCACCCCGCGCACCAAGGCGATCTTCATCGAGAGCATCGCCAACCCCGGCGGCGTCATCTGCGACATTGAAGCGCTGGCAAAGATAGCCAACCGCGCCCGCGTGCCATTGATCGTCGACAACACGCTGGCGACGCCCTACCTGATCAAGCCGTTCGACCATGGCGCTGACATTGTCGTGCATTCCGCCACCAAATTCATGGGCGGTCATGGCAATTCCATTGGCGGCGTCATCGTTGACGGCGGCAAGTTCGACTGGCTGGCTGACCAGCGCTATCCCATGCTGTCGGCGCCGCGTCCCGAATACAACGGCATGGTGCTCGGCGAGACGTTCGGCAATTTCGGCTTCGCCATCGCCTGCCGTGTGCTGGGCTTGCGCGATCTCGGCCCGTGTATTTCGCCGTTCAACTCGTTCTTGCTGCTGACCGGCATCGAGACGCTGCCCCTGCGTATGCAGCGCCACTGCGAAAATGCCCTGGCGGTCGCCGAATATCTGGCTGCGCACAAGGCGGTGAAATGGGTGTCCTATCCCGGCCTGAAAGGCGACCGCTATTACAATCTGGGGCGCAAATACTGTCCGAAGGGGGCTGGCGCGGTCTTCACCCTCGGCCTCCAAGGCGGCTATGATGCGGGTGTTGCGCTGGTCAAGAAACTTCAGTTGTTCTCGCATCTCGCCAACGTTGGCGACACCCGCTCGCTGGTCATCCACCCGGCGTCGACGACGCACAAGCAATTGAGCGACGACCAGAAAGTCGCGTCCGGCGCGGGGCCCGAGGTCGTGCGCCTGTCGATCGGCATTGAGGATGTCGCGGATATCATCGGCGACCTCGAACAAGCGCTGGCGGAAGGCGCAACCTAGGCGTGGATGCATCACCTCGTTAAATTTGCCTGATTGGCTTCGTGCCAAGAGTGTTCCGTGCTATTTTTTACCAAACGCTTAACAATCAGAGGCGGCCAAACTCATGTCCGACACAGCGACGCTCTCAGCAAAGTTCCAGATTTCGATTCCCAAGACCGTTCGTAATGCCCGGCAGTGGAACGCCGGCCAAAAGTTTGCTTTCATTCCCAAGGGAACGGGCGTTCTGCTCGTTCCGGTTCCCGAACCGGCGAATCTGGCGGGCATCGCCAAGGGCGCCAATCCCGAAAACCATCGCGACCGCAAAGACCGGTTTTGATGCTCCGTCTCGATGCGTCCACGTGGAGCGCGTGGCTGATTGGTTCTCGTGTCGGCCGCCCTGAATGGAGTTTTCAATGAGCTTGCTGCTGCTCGGGCTGGTGATTTTCATCGGCGGTCATCTTGTCACAACCCAACGCGAGCCTCGCACCCGATGCATCGGGCGCTTTGGGGCCGGCCCCTACAAGGCTTTGTACTCGCTCGTCGCCGTTGTCGGCCTCGTGTTGATCGTGATCGGCTTCAGCCGCTATCGCGCGGCTGGCGCCATCGAACTCTGGACGCCGCCGGGCTGGACGCGACACCTTGCGCTAACTCTGATGTGGTTTGCGTTTGTGGCGATGGCTGCCGCTTATGCGCCGCGTGGACGCATCGCGGGATGGCTGCGACACCCGTTTTTGGTGGCGGTGAAAATCTGGGCGCTCGCCCACCTCCTCGCCAATGGCGACCTCGGCGCTCTCTTGCTGTTCGGCTCGCTGCTGGCCTACGCCGTGTTCGACCGGATTGCCGTCAAGCAGCGCGGCGACGCCGGCGCGCCGCAGCTATCGGCGTTCAACTCGGGAGACGCCATCGCTGTCGGCGTCGGCAGTCTCGCCTACGTGGCGATGCTGTTCCTGCACCCCTACCTGATTGGCGTTGCAGTCATCGGCAGGTGAAGGCGCCGCAGTTAGAGCGCGAAGACGCTTCTTCGAATCGTCGTCGCACTCCAAGTTTTTGATTGAGCATGATCTTTTCCGAAAACCGGCGTCCACTTTTCGGGATCATGCCCCTAAAGGCCTGTCTCGGGAATTTTTTCAGCGACGAAGCGGCTCAAGGTGCCGAATAACGTGCGCCCGTTAACGCGTATCTCGACCACCAGCACATCGTGGGTTTGCGCCGGCATGAATTCGACGTCTGAAAAATGCCCGACGACCATGCCGACCCTGCGGCGATCGGGAACCCGGGCCATCTCGCACGTCGGCTCATTGCGCTCGTCCCGCAGGGCGACATAGGCGCGAAATTTTCCGACGGCTTGATGGAAACCTTTTTCGCGCGTCGTCTTGAGGATGTCCTCAACCTGCGCCTGCTCGTCGCAAACAATGGAGAAATCGGCGCGCGCGGCGCCTGTCGTCAACAGGAGCGAAGCCATCCATAACACACGCTTTAGCATGGAAATCCCCATTTCTGGCGCCTGACCGCTCTAGCTTTGATCCTTCCAAACCGAGGCGCGGTGACCGCGACCTCCAAACGCAACTCTACCCATAATGGTTTCACGAAATGGTTAAGCAACTTGCATGCCAGGATATGGCTAACTGATAGAGCGCACCGCTGCCCTATGCGTTGAGCTTCAACGCCGCTCTGCGCTCCGGCTGCCACGCTGCAAGCCAAGTAACAACGCAACGCCGGTCGTGCGTACGATATCAAGGCCGGCGCCGATCAGCCGCGTCGGTACAATCCACCCATAGCTGATCCGCCCGGTTGGATCGCCTGGCTACGAATTTCTGGCGAACTGCTGTTCGACCTTGTCGAGCGTCTGCATGGCGCGCAACGCGTCCTCGACCGAGGAGTTCGGCTGGCGGTTTTCCGCGATCGCTCTGATGAATTCGCGATCCTGATTTTCAAAGCCGTTGGTCGAGACGTCGACGCCTGTTGTGTCGACCTTCTCGCCATTGGCTTTGGTGAGATCGTCGTAGAAAGCGATGTAGGTGCCGTTATCGCAGATGTAGCGATACGGTGACCCAATGGGACCATCGTTGTTGAACGAAGTCGAAAGCGTACAGATCGCGCCATTGGCGGCCTTCATGATGATGGCGAGGTCCATGGCGATGCCGAGTTCGGGGTGATGCGGGCCCTCGACGCCATAGATCTGCGTCGGCACGCCGCCGGTCTGATAGATGAACATATCGACCGTGTGGCAGGCGTGGTGCCAGAGCAGATGGTCGACCCAGGAGCGCGGCGCGCCGAGCGCGTTCATGTTCTTGCGACGGAAAAAATAGGTGTGCGCCTGAACCTGCTGCAAGCGCAGTTCGCCCGCAGTAATCCGTTGGTGAATCCATTGGTGGCCGGGATTGAACCGGCGTACATGGCCGGCCATCGCCGTGAGGCCGGTTTGCTTTTGCAGCTTGACGAGCGCCTCGGCGTCCTTAAGCGAATCCGTCATCGGAATTTCGATGAGCACGTGCTTGCCGGCCCGCATGCAGGCGGAGGCCTGATCGTGATGCATTTGTGTCGGCGAGGTGAGAATCACCGCGTCGACATCCTTGCGGGTGATCGCGGCGTTGAAATCGGTGGTGTGGAACGGCACGCCATATTCCCTGGCGGTTTTCTCGGTGCCTTCGGCCGTGCGGCTCTGGATGGCTGTCACTTCCATCCCGGAGATGTTTTTGAGCGCTTTCAGATGCGCGACGCCCATGGCGCCATTGCCGACGACACAGAACTTCATGTGACTTAATCCTTTGTTGGCGCGACTGCGGCGAGGCCGCCGCCCGTCCGTCGCCTCAAATTTTTGCGCCGCGCTTTACCGGCGCGACCGCTGCTTTCGCTGCAAGCTTGCGCCGCGTCGCGGATTTGCGGACAGCCGGCTTCGCACCGCTCTTTTTCGACGTCAATTTCTTCGATGCCGATTTTTTCGAGAGGGCTTTGCCCGAGGCTGACTTTTTGGCGCCGGAGTGTTTGGCCGGCTTGCTCCTGGCGTTCTCCAGAATGATATGCCCGACCGCCGTATTCGACGCCGGCACCGTATAGAAACGGTAGATTTCGTTGACCTTCTTGTCGAGCGCGCCACGCATGACGAGCCACATCACCATCTCGATGCCCTCCGCGCCGGCCTCGCGCATGTATTCAACATGCTGCTTGCGGACGATGGCGGTCGGGTCGCCGGCCAGACCATCAAGGAAAGCCTTGTCGAATTTCGAGTTGATGAGCCCGGCGCGCGGCCCGGAAATCTGATGCGACATGCCGCCGGTGCCGAAGATCACGACGCGTAAATCCTCCGGATAAGATTCAACCGCCCGGCGGATCGCGGCGCCAAGGTCAAAGCAGCGTTTGCCGGTCGGCGGCGGGAACAGCACGACATTGACGGCAAGCGGTATGATCGGGCACGGCCACGCGTCAGGTTGGCCAAACATCAAGTTGAGGGGCACCGTCAGACCGTGATCGACCTCCATCTTGTTGACAATGGTGAGGTCAAACTCGTCGAGGATGACGGACTGCGCGATGTGCGCGGCAAGTTGCGGGTGGCCTTTGACCACCGGCACCGGGCGCGGGCCCCAACCCTCGTCCGCCGGCGGAAACTCCGCTGCACAGCCGAGCGCGAACGTCGGCACGATGTCCATCGAGAAGGCCGAGGCGTGATCGTTATAAACGGCGATGCAGACGTCGGGTTTGACCTCGGCAATCCACTTTTTGGATCGCTCAAATCCGGAGAACACGCGCTGCCAGTAGGGTTCGCCCGTTTTGCCGTTGTCGAGCGCCGCGCCGATGGCAGGCACATGAGAGGAGGCGACACCCGCAATAATTCTAGCCATGCGATTTTTTCCATTCGGCCTGGGTGCGGGCGCCTTTTACCGAGCGGCCGCCTTTCAACATCATGTCGGCATACTCGGGCTGCGTGGCGCCGGTCATGAGCGCCGCCATCTGCTGGAACGACAGGCCGTCGGTGGC
>JAYTTW010000096.1:0-8550 GCA_043744855.1 Hyphomicrobiales bacterium | reverse complement strand
CGAACGCGATCAATATGCTGGGCGCCGCACTTCGTGATATTCTTGATCCAAAGCTGAAGCGCTCGGGAGCGCGCTACCGCAACCGGAACGGCGCTGCGAGGCAGGACGCGACGCCGGGAGCATCTGATTCTGCACAGGGAGCCGAACATGGCGTCGATCAATGATTTCGAAGACCATTGCTGGAAGGATGTGATCCCGAAAGCGGACATGATGCTGAGCTTTTACCAGCGCTGCGCGCGGGAGACATTCGTTGGGCCGAGCCCGGCCCTTATCTGCATCGACCTCTACAACAGCGCCTATCGTGGCGGTCCGCGCCCGCCTACCGAGATTCAGGACGAAGCGCCCAACAGCTGTGGCATCTATGCTCATCGCGCCATCGAGCCAAGCATCAAGCTGATCGCCTCGGCGCGCCGAGCCGGCATCCCGATCTTCTTCTGCACGCAAGACACTCGGGCCCGCAACCGTCCGCCTGGCGCCGTCTCGACGCGCACGAAGAAAGCGCCGCACTCCCGCGATGACGATTATGACCTCTACCACGAATTCGAGCCGAAGGACGGCGATGTGGTCATCTACAAGCAGCGCGCGAGCCTGTTCCAAGGCACGCCCATCGTGTCACATCTCTCGCTCCTGGGCGTTCGCAGCCTGATCGTCTGTGGCGAGAGCACCTCGGGGTGCGTGCGCGCCACCGTCGTCGACGCCTACTCGACCGGGTTCCACATCAGCGTCGTAGAGGAATGCACTTTCGACCGCGTCGAGATGAGTCATAAGGTTAACCTCTTTGACTTGCACCACAAATACGTGGATGTGATGCATGTCGAAGAGGTCGTCCTCCATCTGGAGGGATTGACCGGGGGGAAAGCAGTCGCGAAATAGGCGCGTTTCAAGTGGCTCTGTCACAGCATCGAATCGGCAACGCAGGCAGTCGCCTTTGCTTACTCACGCGCGGGCCCACCGCGCGCCACGTGTTCATCGCTGACGCAAGAAATCCGGTGTATCGTCGATGCGCGAGTGCCCGGTTTGTGGTGGCGGATCGCAGTTGGCGCTGGACGATTAAGGTATTGAAAATTGACAGAAGAAATTGCGAGCGCATCGCAAGCCGGGAGAGTTATCTGCGCATCGACATCGCGCCAATTGAGGGCCAGGGAGGACGAGGACGACCGGCGGCGACGTTCGGCCGCCGCGTTGGTCTTAGCGATGAAATCTTTTTCTTGTGAAGCTCGACCAAGTTTTGTGGAGGCCGTCGATCGGTAAACCCGCTAACGTTTTCCCTGGCGATCGCGCTTTTGCGCCGCGAAGTTCGGTGTCTT
This sequence comes from Hyphomicrobiales bacterium, assembly GCA_043744855.1. Lineage (GTDB taxonomy): Bacteria > Pseudomonadota > Alphaproteobacteria > Rhizobiales > Beijerinckiaceae > Terripilifer. The sequence goes on along the minus strand of JAYTTW010000096.1, from coordinate 7,243 downwards.
GCCATTGAAGGGCTTTGTCAGGTCCCGGGGCCTTGCAAGTCGAGCCCGGGCTTGACGCAAAACGCCGATGCGCTTGCCGCGCGCTCCTTCCGCTTTGAGGCAGGCGTGATACGTCGGCAGCAGTTTGCTTTCCGCAAGGGCGGTCGCGGGATCGTCGGGATCGACGCCCGCGATAACATCGAGCAGCGCGACGAGGTCAGTCACACTACGCGCCATTGGACCCGCGGTATCGCGCGCGTTGTAAAGGCCGATCCTGCCCGCGCGTGACACGAGCGCCCAGCTGGGGCGCAGACCAGCGAGTGCGTTGTTGGAGGCGGGACTGCGGATCGAGCCCCAAGTATCAGATCCAAGACCCACAACTCCGAAGCTGGCGGCAAGGCCGCCGCCCGTTCCCCCTGACGAACCACCGGTCGCATAAGCGGTGTTATAGGGATTGCGGGCAAAACCAGGCAGAATTGAATTGATGTTGTCGAGCCCGCCGCGCGCCCACTCGGACATGGTGGTCTTGGCGAGTATGATTGCTCCGGCCGCGCGCAGCTTCCTTACAACCGTGGAATCGCTTTCGGATTTCCAGCCAGTCAAAGCGGCTGAGGCGCCCGACGTTTGCAGACCCGCGACATCATAATTGTCCTTCACCAGAACCGGCACACCATGCAGCGGTCCGCTCAACGCGCAGGTATCGGCGAAGTGCTGGTCGAGGGCCTCAGAGTCGACGATTGCGGCCGGATTTGTCTGGATGATCGCGCCCAAAGCCGGGCCGCATCGATCATAAGCGTCGATTCGATCAAGATGCGCTTGGGTTATGGCGCGCGAGGTTGTCCTGCGAGCAAGGATGCTCGCGTGAAGATCGGCGATTGTCGCTTCCTCCACATTGAAAGGGCTTTCGCTCGACATTGCCGTCACTCGCTTTGCTATCGGGGGCCAGTGGCCACTCTTCAATGCGTGTCGAAGATCTCCTGCCAGGCCGCGACGCATTTCATCGTCGCCGCCATTTCGTCGTTCGTGGGGTTTGTGGGGTCCGCCGCCGTCGGCATCGCGCCAAACTTTAGCAGGCAGGCCATCAGCAACATCCGCGCCTTTGTCGCGGTCAGATTCGAGCCTGCGATCAGGAAGGGATGCGGATCAGCGAACCCCTCGGCGCCTCCGCGGCCAACGCGGGCAACAGGTAACCCCGCAAAAACTGCCCGCAAAACCAGCTTCTGCCGGGCGCGCGAGGTCATGTTGCCATAGGGCACTGTGCCCTCGACCACGAGACCCTTGTGCCGGCCCATGGACAGTTTGTGCGCAATCATCGCTTTCAGGTCTTCTTCCGCTTCCGGATCAGAATTCCAGTCAAGTTCGCAATATCCGCCATCCTTGAGAATGGAAACGGAGCGTATGGCGTCTTCGAGCAACATCCCGTCAGTAGCTTTCACCTGCATAGTGAATCGATCGAGACTCGTGACGCCCTGTCGAACAGCCTCAACTGACGGTAAGCAACTGTCGCGCGCCGCAACGGACGGTGGGAGGACGTTGATCCACGAATTGAGCCTCGTGTGATTCCCTTCGTCGACCGGAAGATCCCGCAACAGCTGCGGCGGCGACGCGGAAGCTTGTTTTCGCCGACCTATTTGGTGTTATAGATGGTCGGATGCTGGCGACCTTTACGAACAATCGCGGCAACTCAATTCCTGCTGGTACGGTGATCGAAGTGCCGCCACAAACCGAGGGATTTCGTGCATGAAAGCAGAGCCATTTCACCATCGTGTCCGAACCGTCGTCGGCTCTGCTTTGCCGCTCAGGCCCTACATGTGGTGCAACTTGCGACAGCGGGATAACCCACCCCCGGAATGCCTTTTCCGGAGAGGAAACAATAGGCTGAACAGTGTTCGCGGTCTTTGGGGCGCTGTTTTTGCAGCGATTGTATTCGTTGCGCCCGCTCAAGCGCAAAACGGAAAATTTGAAATCGTAGAAGCGACAATCAGTTTAATTCAGGGGAGCATTCTGAGCAAGCAGATCACAACCGTGGAAGTTGTGACAGCCTATCTGGCCCGCATCAAGGCATACAACGGACGCTGCGTGAACGAATTGCAGGGCGTTTTGGGTCCGGTGACGCCCATTCAGGGGCTGAAAAGCCTCAATGCTTTGATGACCCTGAATTTGCGGCCAACCCAGAGGAAACGATGGGGCTTTGAGGACCGCAAGGCCCGCAGCATGACGGACGCGGCCGATTCGAGCCCCACGATGCCGGACGCGCTTGAGACCGCCGCCGAACAGGACAAGCAGTTTCAGGTAACCGGCAAGCTGGTCGGGCCTCTGCATGGCACGGTGATGAGCATTAAGGATGTGCTCGACACGTACGACATGCGCACGACGAGCGGCGCGGATGCTCCTTATGCGAATGATCGCCCGCCCGTCGACTCAACAGTCGTCAAGCGACTGAGGGACGCGGGCGCGATCATTCTGGCTAAAGCAAACCTGGGCGAATACGCCTCCGGCAGCCGCAGTTCCTTCGGAGGCTCGTTGTGCAATCCCTATGACACAATGCGCGATCCGGGCGGTTCGAGCGGCGGCTCGGCCGCTTCGGTCGCGGCAAATCTGGTGACCTGCTCGATTTCAGAGGAAGGCGCGCCGTCGATCCGCATGCCGTCGCGGCTCAACAACATCGTCGGGCTGTCGGGCACGCAGGGACTAGTGAGCCGTGACGGACTCATCGGCGCGGGCCCGCTTAATGACCGCATTGGGCCCGCCTGCAGAACTGTTGAAGATACAGCGCGCGTACTCGACGCCATCGTCGGATACGATCCAGCCGACGACTTGACGGTCTATAGCGTAGGCCGCATTCCGAAGGACGGCTATGTGGCGTCCACACGCAACCGCGATCTCCGCGGAATGCGGATCGGCGTCCTGCGCGAATATATGAACAAGTCGCTGTTCACCGTGGCGGATGCGGAAACCATCGACGTCGTCGATCAGGCGATTGCGCAGTTGAAAAGTCTCGGCGCTGTGATTGTCGATCCAGGCGCGACCGGCGATCTGTTCCAAAGCTGTCTCGCCCAGTATATTCCGCAAAACATGAATGCGGGTTTCATCCGCCAGTTGCCGGATCTTTTCCCGCAGGGCGGCGACCACCTTTCGACTCTGCTTGATCTCTATTTCCAACCTTCCAAAGTGCCGTCCAAGGTCACGATGCGAGATCTCGGTCCGGTCGGCGATTCCGTGGGCGAAAGCAAGTACTACTTCAATCGCTACCTTCGGAAACGCGGTGATGCGAACATCAAGGACCTCTCCGATCTCATCGCCAAGTCGCGTTTCTATCAGGACGAGTTTAGCCGCAGCACCCGCTTCCGTGACGTGAAGGGCGTTCTGGAAGACACCAACAAGGCCGGGACACTCAACGTCCAGACCCGTAACGCCAACCGCATGGCAATACAGCAGACGCTGATGCAGTGCATGAAGCTGCAGAACCTGGACGCCATCACCTATCCGACTGGTAATATTCCACCAACCCTGATCAAGGAACTCGTGGAGCCCGATGTAAACAACAGATCGCATCAGGCTTGGACGCTGATCGGTCAGATGGGTTTTCCGTCCATGACGGTGCCTGCGGGTTTCACCACGCAGGTATATGACCGCATTCGCGACGCAGCCGCGCCAGGAGGAACGAAACTGAGCTCGCCTACGTCGGCAAAGCTGCCCGTAGGCATTGATTTCATCGCGATGCCGTTCGACGAAGCAACCTTGTTCAAGATCGGCTCGGCGTTCGAGGGTTCGTCCAAACACCGGTCACCGCCCCCGCTCTTCGGACCGTTGACGCCGTAAACAAAGTCAGGCGAAAACAATGGGTCAGCCTGAGACGCGTAATACCGAAAACACTATATAAACAGGCTTAAGGTCGTTGTCACTTTCGCGAGTTGTACTTGTCAAGAGCGCCCGATTATGAAAGCTTGTTCCCATAAATATCATTGTTGGCGACATACTAACGCCGCCATTGGCTGCAGGGGAGTTGGACTGAAACACGTGTTTCTCACGATTGCAATGGCGTCGGGCCTGGCGCGCGCGGCCGCCGCAGACCCTGTCGAAGACTTTTATCGCAGCAAGAACATCAATCTGTATATCGGATACAGCGCTGGAGGCGGTTACGATCTTTACGCCCGCTTGCTGGCCCGCCACATCGGAAAACAAATTCCCGGCAAGCCGAGCATTGTACCGCAAAATATGCCCGGCGCCGGCAGCTTGAAAGTTACGACTTGGCTCGCCTCCGTCGCGCCGCGCGATGGAACGGCCATCGCCACCTTCGCGCGCGGTATGCCTCTGTACCCCTTGCTGTTCAATCCGGATTTTGACGCGACACGGCTGGGATACATCGGCAGCATCACCACCGACGCGAGCGTCTGCATCACTTGGCAGGGCTCGCCCATTCGCGACTGGAACGATCTCATGACAAAACCCTCGACCTTCGGCGGCGAGGGCAAGGGTTCGGACCCGGACATGTTCGCGACGCTGCTGAAAGTCGCTTTCAACGCAAACGTCAAACTCGTCTCCGGGTACCCTGGCACGGCGGACATGACGTTGGCCATGGAGCGAGGCGAGATCGACGGATTGTGCGGAATCTCTTATAGCACGTTGAAGAGCGCACATGCCGATTGGCTGCGCGAAAAGAAGATCAACATTGTGGTCCAGGCGGCGATGGAAAAAGACCCGGCGCTGCCAGACACGCCACTGTTGCTGGACCTTGCGACCAGCGCGCGCCAACGCCAGATCGTGAGCCTCGCGGTGGCTCCGCAAGCGCTGGCGCGGCCCTTCGCAGTACCACCTGGCGCGCCGGCGGAGAGGCTCGAAGCTCTGCGCCTCGCCTTCGACAAGACCATGCGCGACCCGGACTTTCTGGCGGACGCGGCGAAATCCAATCTCGACGTGCATCCGCTGGGCGGATTGGGAATTGGCGAAATGATCCGCAAGCTATATCAAACGCCCAAGGACATCGTCGACGAGACAGCCCGGGCGATTGGCAGATAAGTTAAAGTGGGGAAAGTGGATCTGGCAAGCAAATGACGAAGCAGATCGGTCTTTCGGTTCAACGGTCGGAAGACCTTGCCTTGCTCACGGGCAAGGGCTGTTTTCTCGACGATCTGAATTTGCCCGGGCAATTGCACGTGGCGTTTCTCCGATCCAGCCAAGCGCATGCGCTCGTGACCCGGATCGACGTATCTGCCGCGCGCAATCTCGCGGGCGTTCATGCCGTGCTTTGCATGGACGACCTGGCGCGCGGGTTGAGCAGCCCTCGCATGCCGCTTGGCGCAAGCCCGACGAAGGCGACGACACCCATTACGCCCTATGTTCTTTCTGGGCTGGAGGTTGCCTTCGTTGGCGAAGCCATGGCCATTGCGATCGCCGATAGCCGCGATCAGGCCGAGGACGCCATCGCCGCGATCTCGGTTGATTATGAACCACTGCCGGTCATCGTCAGTGCGAAGGATGCGGTTGAATCGGGCGCGCCCGTGGTCCGCATTGAGGCGACGTCGAATGTGTTGAACCGGATGCATGTCGCCTATGGCGACGTGGAGGAGGCTTTTTCAGGCTCCGCCCATGTCTTCGCGCAAGACCTCTGGCAACACCGCGGCTGCGGTCATCCTATGGAGACGCGCGGCGTCATCGCCGAGCCGCGCATGGATGGATCAATGAATGTGTGGTCGTCGACGCAGATGGCCAACGATGTGCATCAGACCCTGGTCAAGGCGCTGGGCGTCGGCGACGACAAACTTCGTGTCATAACACCTGAGGTTGGCGGTGGCTTCGGGCCGAAATATTGCGTCTATCCTGAGGAAATCGCCGTGCCCGCCGCAGCGCGGCTGTTGGGACGCGCGCTGAAATGGGTCGAGAGCCGAAGCGAACATGGCGCGTGCGCGGTGCAGGAACGCGATCAGTTCTGGTCGCTGGAGATCGCTGTCGAAGCCGACGGGCGCATACGCGGCGTTCGCGGCCATCTTATTCACGATCAGGGCGCCTATGCGCTCAAAGCAGTGAACTTGCCATACAACTCGGCGACCGCGCTGCCTGGTCCCTACGTCGTGCCGGCCTTCGACATCCGCATCACCATCGCCTTCACCAACAAAGTGCCCGCCTCCTCCGTGCGCGGCGCGGGCTATCCGCAAGCCGCCTTCGCGATGGAACGGCTGATGGATATGGTCGCTCATGAGCTCGGGTTGGATCGCGCCGAAGTTCGCCGGCGCAATCTCATTCCCGCCGAAAAGATGCCCTATACAAAGCCGCTCAAGGCGCGCTCGGGCGCGCCAGTCACCTACGACAGCGGCGACTACATAGCTTGCCACGACGAAGTGCTGGCCGCGGCCGACTGGGTAGGCTTTCGCGAACGGCAGGCTCACGCCTTGCGCGCGGGCCGCTACATTGGCCTGGGCCTCGCGCACGCGGTCAAGGGCACGGGCCGGGGTCCCTATGAATCCGGCACCGTGCGCGTCAATCCAACCGGACAGGTTTCGATCTTCACCGGCGCTGCTTCGATGGGGCAGGGGATCCGCACAGCGCTGGCGCAAATCTGCGCGGAAACGCTTGGCATCTCTCCTGGCAGTGTGTCGGTTGTCTGCGGCGATACGTTGGTAGCGCCGTTGGGGCTCGGCGGTTTCGCCAGCCGCCAGCTGGTGACCGCCGGCTCGACGGTGTTGCTGGCGTCGCGCGAGGTGGCCGTCAAGGCAAAGAAGCTGGCGAGCCACGTGCTGGAGGCGAATATCGACGATCTTGAACTGGCCGATGGCTACGTGCGGGTGAAGGGCGTGCCGGACGTGTGCGTCCCGCTCGGCGAGCTTGCTCGCCTGCTGCGCGGCTCGCCTGGCTATGCCTTTCCACCCGGGCTCGATCCGGCGCTTGAATCCAATCTGAAATGGCAGACAGAGGCTCTGACTTATTCGAACGCGTCCCATGTGGCGGAGGTCGAGGTCGACATTGAAACCGCTGTCGTGAAAATCGTCCGCTACATCGCGCTTCAGGACGTCGGGATACAAGTCAATCCGATGATCGTGGAAGGACAGATTCGCGGCGGCATCGCGCACGGAATTGGCAACGCGCTGTATGAGTACATGGCCTACGGCGACAATGGCCAGCCGCTGACCGTCACCTTCATGGACTACGTTTTGCCCCGGGCGATGGAGACCCCGCGCTATGAAACGCTTTACAAGCAGACGCCGTCGCCCATCAATCCGCTGGGCGCCAAAGGCGTAGGCGAGGTCGGCACCATCCCTGTCGCCGC
>JAYTTW010000095.1:0-8584 GCA_043744855.1 Hyphomicrobiales bacterium | reverse complement strand
TGCGTGGCGCGCCCGCCCTGAGCCTTGCGTTTTGAGCGTTTCTGCGAACTGTCTTTCGACCGGCGGCATGACCTGCGCTGTAACCTGCACTATAGCTGCGTGAGGAGCGCCCATCCATGACCGACAATCCGTATTTCACCGTCACCGGCGGCATGCCGTCGCAACAGGAACTGCTGACGGGCCGCGCGGTTTTTACGGAAAGTTACGCGGTGATCCCGCGCGGCGTCATGCGCGATATCGTCGTAAGCTACCTGCCGTTCTGGGAAAAAACGCGATGCTGGATTCTCGCAAGGCCGCTGTCAGGGTTTGCGGAAACCTTTTCGCAATACGTGATGGAAGTCGCGCCAGGCGGCGGCAGCGAGCAGGCCGAGCCGGACGCCGCCGCCGAAGCGGTGTTGTTCATCGTCGGTGGCGAACTCGAAGTGACGCTGGCGGGAAACCGTCACGCCATGCAGCCCGGCGGCTACGCTTACATTCCCGCCGGTACGGGCTGGAGCGCCCGCAACAATGCCGGCTCAGCAGCGCGCTTTCACTGGATACGCAAGGCCTACGAGGCGGTTCCCGGCATCGCTGCGCCGCCGGCCTTCGTCGTCAATGAGCGCGACATCCAACCGCACGAAATGCCGGGCGCAGGGGGCGATTGGACGACGACGCGGTTTGTCGACCCGATGGACATGCGCCATGACATGCACGTCAACATCGTCAGCTTCGCACCCGGAACCGTAATCCCGTTTGCCGAGACGCATGTTATGGAGCACGGGCTTTACGTGCTTGAAGGCAGGGCAGTCTACCGGCTAAACAGTGACTGGGTCGAAGTTGAAGCCGGCGATTTCATCTGGCTTCGCGCTTTTTGTCCGCAAGCCTGTTACGCGGGCGGGCCTGGGCGGTTTCGCTACCTGCTTTACAAGGATGTGGGCCGCCACGCGGTCCTCGGCAGGTTCAACAATAAAAAATAACAAACGTTTTGGAGTGCAGCCTATGCAGCGCGTGAATGTTTCGGGACTGTTGGTTGAGCCGGTGTTCCACGATTTCATCGAACGGGAGGTGCTGCCGGGACTTTCCCTCGAGGCTGGCGCCTTCTGGTCTGGGCTTGCCAAAATACTTGGCGAGGTGACGCCTAAGCTGCGCGAGCGGCTCAAGGAGCGCGATGGGTTGCAGGCGAAGCTTGACGCCTGGCATGCGGCGCATCCGGGCAAGCCGGAAAGCGGGGCGTACAAGGCGTTCCTGCGGGAAATCGGCTACCTCAAGGATGAACCCAAAGGCGGCGTTATCGCCACAGAAAACGTCGATGCTGAAATCGCAGGTATCGCCGGCCCGCAACTGGTGGTGCCGATGTCGAACGCGCGTTATGCGCTCAACGCCGCCAACGCGCGCTGGGGTTCGCTCTACGACGCGCTGTATGGCACCGACGCCATCGCCGACAGCGGCGCGACGGCGCGCGGCAAAGGCTATAATGCGGCGCGTGGCGCAGCCGTCATAGGGCGGGCGCGCCAGACGCTCGACCGGGCGGCGCCGCTGGCTTCAGGTTCGCATGCCGACGCGTGCGGCTATGCCGTTGTGAACGGCGCGCTTGTCGTGACATTAAAGAACGGCGACAAGACCGGCCTCGCCACGCCACAAAAATTCGCCGGCTATCAGGGCGATGCGGCGTCGCCGACGAGCGTGCTGCTGGTCAACAACGGTCTGCATCTTGAAATACGCTTCGACCGCACCCACCGCATCGGCAAGACGGATGCGGCTGGAATCAGCGATCTGGTTATCGAGTCGGCAATTACATCGATCATGGACATGGAAGACTCGGTCGCCACCGTCGACGCCGAAGACAAGGTCGAGGTGTCTCGCAACTGGCTCGGCCTCATGAAAGGTGAACTCGTCGCGCATTTTGACAAGGGCGGCGCCAAGGTCGAGCGGAAGCTGGAAGCCGATCGCCGCTATACGAAAGCGGATGGCAAGACGCTGTGGCTCGGCGGCCGCAGCCTTATGCTGGCGCGAAACGTCGGCCACCACATGTTTACGGACATGGTGACGATGAATGGCGAGGAGGCGCCGGAAGGGGTTGTCGACGCCGTCGTCACCGCCGTCATCGCCGCGCACGATGTCAACGGTAAAGGATCGATCCGCAATTCGCGCAAGGGCTCGGTTTACATCGTCAAGCCGAAGATGCATGGGCCGGAAGAAGTGGCGCTGACGGACGATATATTCGCCCGCGCCGAGGCGCTCGCGGGGCTGCCGAAATATACGCTCAAGATGGGCATCATGGATGAGGAGCGGCGCACCTCCGTCAACCTCAAGGCGTGCATTCTCGCGGCAAGCCATCGTGTGGTGTTCATCAATACCGGCTTTCTCGACCGCACTGGCGATGAAATCCACACCTCGATGGAGGCTGGACCCATGGTGCGCAAGAACGACATGAAGTCGACGCCGTGGATCGCCGCCTACGAAAACTGGAACGTCGAAGTTGGCCTTGAATGCGGCCTGCCGGGCCGCGCGCAGATCGGCAAGGGTATGTGGGCCGCGCCTGACAATATGGCCGACATGCTGACGCAAAAAATCGGTCACCCGCGGGCTGGCGCCAACACGGCGTGGGTGCCCTCGCCGACCGCAGCGACATTGCACGCGCTGCACTACCACGAGGTTGACGTGGTGGCGCGCCAGCGCGAGATCGCCGCGCAAGGACGCCGCGCAAAACTCGACGATCTCATCACCATCCCGTTGGCGCAGTCGAACTTCGCGCCGGCCGATGTGGCGCAGGAACTCGACAACAACGTGCAAGGCATTCTGGGTTATGTCGTGCGCTGGATCGATCAGGGTGTTGGCTGCTCGAAGGTTCCCGATATCCACGATGTCGGGTTGATGGAGGATCGGGCGACCTTGCGCATCTCAAGCCAGCATATCGCCAACTGGCTTCGCCACGGCATCGTGACGCAAGCGCAGGTCGAAGCGACGCTGCGCCGCATGGCTGCCGTGGTCGACCACCAGAACGCTGGCGATCCGGCATACACACCGATGGCCCCCGCCTGCGACGGTGTCGCCTTCCAGGCGGCGCGCGACCTGATCCTTGAAGGTCGCGAACAGCCGAATGGTTACACGGAGTTTATTCTGCATCGTCGCCGCCGTGAGGCGAAAGCGCGCGGGTGAGCGATGACAGCGGCGGCAATCTCGACGCGCCGACGCAAGTGCCGCGCGAGGCGCGTGCGCGTGGCGAACTGCGCATCGAATTTGCCGCTGCCGCAGGGCGCACGGAAATTTCGCGGCTTTATGAGACCGGCGGCTTGCGGGCGCGCCGGCCCAATGTCGCCAGCGGCTGCGAGGCGGTCATCGTCAATACCGCAGGCGGCGTCGCCGGCGGCGACCATGCTCGCATCGCGGTTGTCGCTGGCGAGGACGCTGACGCGACTGTGACAACGGTGGCGGCGGAAAAGATTTATCGCAGCGAAGGTGACCCGGCGCACATCGAAGTTTTCTTGACGGCGCATGCCGGCGCGCGCCTCGAATGGTTGCCGCAGGAAACCATTCTGTTCAATAAGGCGCGACTGTCCAGGCGACTGGATGTTGACATGGAAGCGACCGCCGCGTTGACCGTGATGGAATGCCTGGTTTTCGGGCGGCTCGCCATGGGCGAAGCGAAAATCACTGGCGCCCTGCACGATTGCTGGCGGGTGCGACGGGCGGGGAAACTCATATTCGCCGAAGACGCCCGCTATGACGGCGATGTCACCGCGCGGCTTGACCGCCCTGCGCTGGGTAACGGCGCCCGCGCCAGCGCGCTTTTTCTGCACGTTGCCAGCGATGCGGAAAAGCTCGTCGACCCCATCCGCGCCGCGCTGGCGGAATGCGGTTGCGAATGGGGCGCCAGCGCCTGGAACGGCATGGCGGTTGCACGCTTGCTGTCGCCCTCGCCAGAGGTTTTGCGTTTGGCTATTGTGCGTATGTTGCAGGCCGTGCGCGGGCGCGGCGCGCCACGTGTGTGGTCGTAGCGGACGACTTGTTAAGACGGACGACTCGCCATGAATTTGACGCCGCGTGAAAAAGACAAGTTGCTGATCGCCATGGCGGCCAACGTGGCGCGGCGACGGTTGGAGCGAGGCGTGATCCTCAATCATCCCGAAGCGATCGCTTTGATTACCGACTTCGTCGTCGAGGGCGCGCGCGACGGGCGCACCGTCGCCGAACTGATGGAGGCGGGCGCCCATGTGGTTCGCGCCGATCAGGTGATGCCGGGCATAGCGGAAATGATCCACGACGTGCAGGTCGAGGCGACATTCCCTGACGGCACCAAACTGGTGACGGTGCACAATCCCATTCGCGGCGCGACGCGGGCGTTTTGTCCCGGTGAAGTCATCGCCGCCACCGGTGATATCGTCATGAACGAAGGCCGCAGCGTTATTACCGTGCGCGTCGCCAATGCGGGTGACCGACCCATCCAGGTTGGCTCGCACTACCATTTTTTTGAAACCAACCCGGCGCTGCAATTTGATCGCGCTGCGGCGCGGGGCATGCGTCTCGACATCGTCGCCGGCACGGCGGTGCGATTCGAGCCAGGGCAAACGCGCGAGGTAGGTCTGATCGCATTGGCGGGCAACCGGCAGGTGTTCGGCTTTCGCCAGCAGGTCATGGGCGCGCTCGATACGCCACCCAAATCGCCGGCAAGCAAGTCTGCAAGCAATTCTTCGCGCAAGACGGCAAGCCAGCCGAAATCCCCGGGCAAAGGCAAAAGCAAATGAGCGTCACACTCTCCCGCGCCGCCTACGCAGATATGTTCGGGCCAACGACCGGCGATCGCGTTCGCCTCGCCGACACTGAACTTTTCATCGAGATCGAGCGCGATTTCACATGCTACGGCGAAGAGGTGAAGTTCGGCGGCGGCAAGGTTATCCGCGACGGCATGGGCCAATCGCAATTGTCGCGCGCGCAAGGCGCCATGGACACCGTCATCACCAACGCAGTCATTATAGATCACTGGGGCGTGGTGAAAGCCGATGTGGGACTGCGCGACGGGCGCATCGCCGCCATCGGCAAAGCCGGCAATCCGGAAGTGCAGTCGGGCGTCACCATCGTCGTCGGTCCGGGAACGGAAATCATCGCGGGCGAAGGCAAGATTCTCACTGCCGGCGGCTTCGATACGCACATTCATTTTATCTGCCCGCAGCAGATCGAGGAAGCCCTGATGTCCGGCATCACCTCGATGCTGGGTGGCGGCACCGGGCCGGCAACCGGAACGTTCGCGACGACTTGCACGCCGGGTCCGTGGCACATTGCGCGGATGATCGAGGCCGCCGACGCCTTCCCGATGAATCTCGGCTTTGCCGGCAAAGGCAATGCGTCGACGCCGCGCGGTCTCGTCGAACAGATAGAGGCCGGCGCCTGCGCCCTCAAGCTGCACGAGGACTGGGGCACGACCCCCGCCGCCATCGACTGCTGTCTTTCGGTCGCCGACGATCATGACGTGCAGGTGATGCTGCACTCTGACACGCTGAATGAATCGGGCTTTGTCGAAGACACCATCAAGGCTTTCAAGGGGCGCACCATTCACGCCTTCCATACGGAGGGCGCCGGCGGCGGCCATGCGCCTGACATCATGTGCGTCGCCGGCTTGCCGAATGTGCTGCCCTCGTCAACCAATCCGACACGGCCGTTTACGCGCAACACCCTCGACGAGCATCTCGACATGCTGATGGTGTGTCACCACCTCGACGGCTCAATACCCGAAGACCTTGCGTTCGCCGAAAGCCGCATCCGCAAGGAGACCATCGCAGCCGAAGACATTCTGCATGATCTCGGCGCGCTCTCGATGATGTCGTCGGATTCGCAAGCCATGGGACGCGTCGGCGAAGTCATCATCCGCACCTGGCAAACCGCCGACAAAATGAAACGGCAGCGCGGTGCATTGCCCGGCGACAGGGGCGGCGCTGATAATTTTCGCGTCAAACGATACATCGCGAAATACACCATCAATCCGGCCATCGCGCATGGCGTGTCAAAGCACATCGGCAGCGTTGAGCCCGGCAAACTCGCCGACCTCGTGCTGTGGACGCCGGCGTTTTTCGGCGTCAAGCCTGACCTCATTCTCAAAGGCGGCATGATCGCGGCGGCGCCAATGGGCGATCCCAATGCTTCAATTCCGACGCCGCAACCGACCCACTACCGGCCCATGTTTGGAGCTTATGGGCGCGCCACAGCGGCGACATCGTTGACGTTTGTTTCGCAAACATCGCTCGACAAGGGCATCGCCAGCTCGTTGCGCGTAAGCAAGCCGTTGACGGCGGTCGCCAATACACGCGGCCAGATCGGCAAACGCAGCATGATTCACAATGATGCAACACCAAAAATCGACATTGATCCGGAAACCTACGCCGTTAAAGCCGATGGCGTATTGCTGACCTGCGCCCCGGCGGAAACGTTGCCGATGGCGCAACGCTATTTTCTGTTCTGAGCCGCCGATGCTGCGCGCCATCAATGTTCGTGCCAAAGGCATGTGGAGCGGCAAGCCTGCCGACCGCGTGACGCTCGACTTCGAGGCGCGCCACCGTCGGCGTATGGTAATGCACGGCGACGAGGGTCTCGCGTTCCTGCTCGATTTGTCGCAGACGACCCGGCTCCGTCATGGCGATGCCCTGGTGCTGGAGGATGGCCGCCTTGTTGAAGTGTTCGCGGCGGCGGAAAGTTTGTGCGAACTGACCATGCCTAACGCGCACGCGTTGCCGCGCCTCGCCTGGCATCTGGGAAACCGGCACCTGCCGGTTGAAATCGCGGCGGCGAACCTGCGCATGCGCCACGATCCCATTATCGAGGCGATGGCGCGTGGCCTCGGCGCTCGCGCGGTGCGTCTCGAAGCTGCCTTCGAGCCCGAGGCGGGGATTGCCGGCGCTCCTGCGCATCGGCACGCGCATGAGTGAGCCGCCGCGCGTTGCCGGAGCCAGCGAACTGGCGTTACTGGTATGGACGTCGCCGGGGTTTCCGGTCGGCGCTTTCGCCTACAGTCATGGGCTCGAGGCGGCTGTCGAGGCCGGCGATATAACCAATGCGGAGACGCTGCGCGAATGGCTGCGCGATTTGCTGCGACACGGCAGTGGGCGCAACGATGCAATTCTGCTGGCTGCGGCCTGGCGCGCGGTAACGGCCGGCGATTATGGCGCGGCTCAACGCGTCAACGAGCTGGCGCTGGCGATGGCGCCCTCGCGCGAGCGGCATCTCGAATGCGTGGCGCAGGGCAACGCGTTCGTCGCCATCCTTCAGGCAGCGTGGCCATGCGAGGCCATGCGCGTGTTTGCGGACATGGCGGGGGATGTCGCCTACTGCGTCGGGCTCGGCGTCGCCGCTGCAGGTCGCGGCATGGGGCTGAGTGCTGTATTGCGGGCGCATGCGCTGGCGTTCGTCGCCAATCTGGTTTCCGCTTGCGTTCGTCTGGGGCCGATCGGGCAAACCGACGGCCAACGGGTAATCGCCGCGCTGCTGCCGGAGATTGCGCACGTCGCTGCAATCGCCGAAGTCGCGGGGCTTGATGAAATCGGCGGCGCGGCGCTGCGCTCCGACATCCATTCGATGCGCCACGAGACACAGTATTCACGTTTGTTTCGGTCCTGACCGGACAGTCGGATTCCAAAGGAGACAGGGATGTCAAAGTTTTCGTCACATGGACCGCTGCGGGTAGGGATTGGCGGCCCGGTTGGCTCGGGCAAGACGGCGCTGATGGAGCAGTTGTGCAAGCGACTGCACGGGCGTTTTGAGATCGCCGCGATCACCAACGACATCTACACCAAAGAAGATGCGCGCATACTGGCGGAAACCGGCGCCTTGCCGATCGAGCGCATTATGGGCGTCGAGACCGGCGGATGCCCGCACACGGCCATTCGCGAGGATGCTTCGATCAATCTGGCGGCCATCGCGGACATGCGACGGCGCTTCCCCAATCTTGATCTCATTCTGATCGAATCGGGCGGTGACAACCTCGCCGCAACATTTTCCCCAGAACTTGCCGACCTGACGATTTATGTGATCGACGTTTCCGGCGGCGAGAAAATTCCACGCAAGGGCGGACCGGGCGTGACGCGATCTGACCTTCTGGTCATCAACAAAATTGATCTCGCGCCATATGTCGGCGCGTCGCTCGCGGTGATGGAACGCGACGCCACGCTCATGCGCAAGACGCGGCCCTTCGTTTTCACCAACATGAAAACCGGGGTGGGCGTTGAGACCATTCTCGATTTTATTCTCGTCAACGGCGGGCTCTCGACATGAACCAGATTTGCGCTGCTTCGCCGGGTGGACTAAGTGCGCGGGAGGTCAGCGCCAATCCCGGGAAAGTTGAATGACTTCTCTGATCGGGACAGGCGCCAATATAATCAGTTGAAGCGTGTTCTGACCGCAAAAAGTCTGCAACTTTTGCGCAACACGCCCGGGACAGGCGCCACGATTCCATGATTCGAATTGACAACGTCAGCAAGCAGAACGGCCAGCAAATTCTCTATATTGAGGCGTCCGCGAGTTTGCAGCGCGGCGAGAAGGTCGGCCTTGTCGGGCCGAATGGTTCGGGCAAGACGACGCTGTTCCGCATGATAACCGGTGAGGAGGAGCCCGACGAAGG
>JAYTTW010000094.1:0-2224 GCA_043744855.1 Hyphomicrobiales bacterium | reverse complement strand
GCTTTTACCCTTTGGCAAGTCTGGCGCGACGGCTGTAACGATCCAGGCCGGTATCGCCGGCTGGATATCAACGCCCTTGCTACCGATCGCGACGGACGTCAGACTGTCGATGTCTTTCAGGCATTGCGCGATATGGGCGGCGCCTTCGTCGGTAATATGCGCTGCCCCGAATTTGTCTTTGGCGGGGTCAACGGTTCCGCGCTCGGCGAGCGCCACGCGTCGTAATTCTGCCAGACTGCGCACTTGTTGTTCAAAGTCGGCGCGGGCGCGCGCGCCAGGCTGGTTGGCGACAAGCGTCTGGAGCGCCTTGCTGGCTTCTTCATAGAGTCGAAAATCCGACTGGGCGGCTCGGATGGCGTTGTTGACGCCGGTTTCCGCTGCGTTTGTCTGGGGTGGGTTCGCCGCGACGGGATTTGCCGGCGCCGGCTGGCCTGGCGGTCTGAGGGTCGCCATTTGTTGCGGCTGCGCGGGAGGCGAAGATGGGGTGCGCATCTGTATCTGCGTCTGCGCTTGTGGCTGGGCGCGAACTGGCGTATCGGCAGGCGCTGGCGACGGCGAAAATGTTTGCGGCGCGGGTTTGACCTGAGGCGTCACGAAGCTCGGAGTTTCCGGGCTCCTCGGACGCTGCGCCGGCGCGACGGTATCGACAGCGGTAATTCCAGTGAGGGGTGACGGCGCAACGATCTGGCTGCCGCGGGGCAAATCGGCGGTTGGCGCGGAAGTTGGCGCGACCGTGGAAAACTTTGTGAGACCTGCGAGGTCGAAATTATTTACCGTGATCGGCGCCACTCGAGGGTCGGCCTTGCCGGTGCGGATCGACAGATCCAGCCCGCCGGAAAGGCCGCGTTCGCCCTGAAAGCTGTCTCGACTGCCGGACTTGCCAGAGCTGAACAGGCCGGAGGCCATCGAGGCTACCCAGGCATTGATTCTGACGACAAATTCCGGCGTCTGGCCGGCGCGAATCGCCTCGCCATCTTTCTGGCGATCGAGGGAAGCCGCGCCGCCACCGGGCGAACGCGACTGCGGGTGTTGCAAGGCGGATGTGACGAGCGACCAGCCAACCAGGGCAAGGCTCAGTGTTGCGACCATGGTGAAGGTAAATCGAAGCGCGGGTCCACCATACCTGCGGACCGCCGCCCAGTTTTCAATGCCGGACAAATCACCGCCCTGCGCTGACCTGGCATGGCCTGGAGCGATATCCCGCAACTCGTGAACTGAAAGGGCCATGACTGGATCGACCCGGTTACGCAACAGAACATGTGCGCACAAACCCGTTTCGAAAAGGTTATCGCGTCGCGCCGGGCGGCCGGCTCCTGTTTGGCGCCCGGCTTTTGATGTGCGCCTTGTTTCCTGCGGGTGTGCTGGCTATAAGCCCGCTCGCTTTCCGTCAACAAAGAGACCTCGCCGCCATGGCCATCCAGCGCACGTTTTCAATTCTCAAGCCCGACGCCACCCGGCGCAATCTCACTGGCGCGATCAACGCTAAAATCGAAGAGGCCGGTCTGCGCATCATCGCCCAGAAGCGCGTCCACATGACCCGCGGCCAGGCCGAAACGTTTTACGGCGTGCACAAGGATCGCCCGTTTTTTGGCGAACTCGTGCAGCAGATGACCGCCTCGCCGGTTGTCGTGCAAGTGCTGGAGGGGGAGGACGCGATCGCGAAATATCGCGGCGTCATGGGCGCCACCAATCCGGAGAAGGCCGACGCGGGCACGATCCGCAAGACTTTTGCTCTCAATATGGGCGAGAATTCGGTGCACGGTTCGGACTCGACCGAGAACGCGGCTATCGAGATCGCGCAATGGTTCTGCGGCAACGAAATCGTCGGCTGACTTCGCCAGGGGAGTGAGTCCCGGGGATTGCGCCCGGAGATTGCGCCGGGCATGATCGGGAGATGAACGCAGCGGTTAAAATCGAACATCGGGCTTCGGTGTGTCCGCACGATTGCCCGTCCGCCTGCGCGCTTGACGTCGAGGTGATTGACGGCGCGCGCATCGGCCGCATTCACGGCGCGAAAGACCAGACCTACACTGCCGGCGTGATCTGCGCCAAGGTCGCGCGCTACGCCGAACGCATTCATCATCCCGAACGATTGCTGTTTCCATTAAAGCGCACCGGCCCAAAGGGCTCCGGCGCGTTCGAGCGCATCACATGGGACGCGGCGCTCGATGAAATCGGCGCGCGCTTTAATGCCGCCGAGCGTGAGTTCGGCGCTGAGAGCGTG
>JAYTTW010000093.1:0-8592 GCA_043744855.1 Hyphomicrobiales bacterium | reverse complement strand
CGCGCGACTCCAGCGTTTGCACGCAGGGAAACGTCCGCAGGTTGGCAAGCGACCCCTTTATCGCCGCGTGCGCCAACTGTTCGATGTAGGTTTCAGTCACCTGGCCGGCGTTACCGAGGCTTCGCGCCGCCGGTTCGATCAGGCTCATCCAGCGCCCAATGAAATCTCCCGGCGACAACGGCCGCATGTAAGGGTCCGCCTCGCCTTCCACAAAGGCGCGAACGCCGCCGCAGCCGGCGTGTCCCATGACGACAATGTGCTCGACGCGCAACGCCATGACGGCGAATTCGAGCGCCGCCGAGGTGCCGTGCAGGTCATCATTTGGAGCATATGGCGGCGCAAGGTTGGCGACGTTTCGCACCACGAACAATTCGCCCGGTTGCGCATCGAAGATGACTTCCGGCGAAACCCGCGAATCGCAGCAACCGATGATCATGATGCGCGGTTGCTGGCCGCTCTCGGCAAGTTCCCGATAGCGTTGGCGCTCGTGGTCGAAACGCCCTTCCAGAAACGCCCCATAGCCGGCAAGCAGCCGGTCCGGCAATAACGAATTCGACACACTCATTTTGCTTCCAGTCCAAACCCGGCGCGCCGCGCGGCAGTCGCGCCACCCTTCTGTTACGCTAGCCGCCACCCATCCGTTCAACGCCAGACCGGTCAACGCCAGACGTGTTTTCCAGCGCTCCCGTTGTTCCCGGCGCGCTCCGCCAACCGCCTCAATCCGTCATCACCATGGCCCAATACATGCGCCCGGTGCTGGAGCGGGCCGCAGCGATGCCAATGCGCCGGATCGAACTGTTGAGCAAGTTATGATTGTGGCTTGGCGAGCGCTGCCAGCGTCCGATGACGCCAGCCGCCGTCGTCGTCGCCATCGAGACGTTTTCGGCATAGGCGCGCCAGCGGATTCCCGCCGCATCGAGCCGCGAGGATGTGCTGCCCGCGACGTCGTGGCTCAGTTGATCAGACCGCGCCATGGCGTCAGCCTGAAATTGCGCCGCGCGTTCCAGCGCTCCATCTGCGACAACCGCGCCAAGCCCGTTTTGCTGTCGGTATTGGCTGAGCATCGACGCGGCGCCCCCCGATCCCGCCACGCGTTCGAGTACGGCGCCCGATTCGAAGAACGGGTTCGGGTTATTGCCGCCAGCCGGCGCGAGAAAGGCTGCGCCAAGCGTCAGAAGTAATGGAAAAAAGCTCATGTTCGCCTCCACGGTTTCAAGATGATTCGCACCCGGTCTGCAACGCGCACGCGCACAAATTTCTGTAACGCTGTCGCTCGACAACCTCAATCCGCCAGCACCAGCGCCCAGAAAACCTTGTATTTCGCGCCCGGCGCATAGGCCGTCGCGACACCGATCCGCCGGATCGCGGGATTGAGCATGTTGGCATTATGCGGGGGCGAATCGCGCCAGCCCGAGAACGCTTCCGCCAGCGTGTGATAACCGGCGGATATATTCTCGACCGCTACGGCGTGCGGTTGCGCGCCTGCCTGAAGGCGCTGCCGCAGTGGCCCGCGAACTCGCGCACTGGCGACGCCGGCTTTCGCCATCGCCACGGCCTGCGCTTCGGCCTCTTTTTGCAGACCCGCATCTACCGAAACAGTCGCCGCGCCATGATTGTGCCGGTAAACCGAAAGGATGTCGCGCGTCGCCAGCGCATCGACGCGAACGCCGACGCGATCCAGTTTCTCGTAGAGCGCCGCATCGCGAGCCGGTTTGACCGGGGCCGCTATCGCCGCGTCGCTACAGCCGGAAATCGCCGCGCCGAAAGCCGCGAGAAATTCAAGACACGCCATGGCAACCTCTGTCCCCTGTTGCAGATCACGCCGGCGCCGGCGGCGGAGGTGGTGGCGCACCTATGGCCAGATCGATTTGCGCGGCGATAAAACTCTGGAATACCGAATAGTTGAGATCGCTTTTGATCTGCGCCGATTTTTCGACCTCGGAAACGAAACTCACCAGCTCGAACCGCAGCATGTTGTCGCTCATGGAGGCAAACATTACCTGCGGCGCCGGAATTTTCAGCACCAGCTCATGCGCTTTTGCGCACATCAGCATCGCCTCGCGGACTTTTTCGGGGTCGGCGCCGACGTTGACGGTGACGCTGTTCTTGATGCGCCCGACGCGATCATTGCGCACCCAGTTTTTTACGACGCCGGTCACAAGATTGGAGTTCGGCACAATCATCGTCGCGCGATCAAACGTCTCGATTTCAGTCGACCGAACATTGATGCGCCGAATGTAGCCCTGATCTTCGCCGACGACGACCCAGTCACCGACACGAATGGCGCGCTCCCACAACAAAATAAGTCCCGAGACGAAATTGTTGACGATGGATTGCAGGCCAAAGCCGATACCCACCGACAAGGCGCCGGCGATGATCGCAAGCTTGTCGAAACTCAGCCCGAGATACGCCAACGCCAGCGACGCGGCGAGCACGAAGCCGACATATCCGACGCTCGTCTTGATGGAATTGCGCAGCCCCGTGTCGAGGCTTGTGTGCGGCAGAAAGCGCACATCGAGCCAGTTCCGCAAAGCCCGCGCCACACCCCAGGCCGCCGCAAACACCAGAACTGAAAGGAAGATGCTTTCCAGAGAAATGGTGATGCCACCAACGGTGAAGCCGAAGAACGCCGCCCGTGCATTCGCCAGCATATCGTTGGATTCAACGCCCCAAGGCGCCAGCGCCAGCAGCGCGGCGGCGATCAACAGGGTGAGCGTCGCCACACCCGACAAAAGGACGCAAATCTGGGCGAGCGAGTCACGGCGCAAACCGAGATTGACGAGAAATGCGCGCCCCGTGCGCGAGGTCGGCTGCAACGCCGCCACGATGGATTCCTGTACGGCGCGATTGAGCATGAACAACATGCAACCGACGAACACCACCCACACAAACTGATCGGCGATAAAAGCCGCGAAGGCGACATATCCAGCCAGCGCCGAGAGCAGAATGGCGGCTGCGCTCAGCCACGAAAAGGCCCGCAATGCGACGGTCCAGTCGCGCTGCGGAACGACGCGCGGCCCCAGGCAGTCGTCATCGTCCGCCGGCGTTGAGGAAAGCCGCCGCAACCCGGCGACCATCACCAGCGCCACCAGCGCTGCGCCAACGCCTCTCAATGCGATGGACATCGGCAGCGACGCCCCAATGATATCGACGCCGGCGTCGGCGATTTTGATCACCGACAACGCCGCCACCACCGCCAGGGCGACGCGCCCGAGACGCGCCACGATGGCGTCGGGCCAGCCGACAAGCCGCCAGCCCGCCAACTCCGGCGCCAGCAGGCCGCGCGTCAGGCCGAGCGCTAGCGCCACACGAACAACCGTGTCAGACAGCGCCACGACGAGCGGCGCCATGCGCGGGTTCGACAGATCAAAAACCTGCAGCAGGCCGAGCAGCGCAATCGCCACGAAGATCGGAACGCTCGCGGTCACTGCAAAAGTCCACACCGCCGCCAGTGATTTTTTCGGCTCCGGCGGGTCATGCTTTGCGGGATCGCGATAGACGACACGTCGCTCGATGCGCGCCATGACAGCGTAAAGAACCGGGATGCACGCGATAAGCGCCAGAAACCAGAACAGCCGGGCGCCTCTGAGCCAGTTCGCCATGCCGGAAATCCAGTCCGCCGTGACGAAGCTGACAGCGCGTGCATCGACCGGCGCTTCCTTGGCGACGGCAATCCACAGTTCCGGGCTGAAAAGACTATAGGAGCGGGCGAACAACGCCCGTGCGAACAAGCCGCGGCGACGCGAAACAATGGCGTCGGCTGTCTGCTCAATGCGCAAGCCCAGCAGCTTGCCGCGTTTGATCGAGGCATCGAGATCGTCGAACTGCTTTTGTTGTTCGTCGCGTTCCGCTGTAACGGCTGGCCCTTCGGGCGTCGCGTTGGCGGCGGGCTTTGGGCCGAGTTGATCCAGTCGCGCTTTGACGGCGTCCAGTTTGGGCGCGCGCTCCTCGATCGTCGTGCGCACTTGCTCCGACAGTGGTTCCAGCCGGCTGCGCACCTCGACGAGGCCGGCATCGCCAAGGTCGGGTCGCTGCAACGCGTTGTCGATCTGGTCGAGCGTCAGGCGCACGCCTTCAAGCGGGCCCGGCGCCGCCGGCGTCGGCACGGTTTGCGCAACCGCTGCGCTCGCGCCGAACAACGCGACAATCAAAACGGCCAAGAACCTGTATCGCAGGCGGGTCAATAAAAATCTCCGGCTGATTCGGAGCGCGTATATTAACCCAATTGCCGATGCACTGCGTCGACCGCCCAACGCGCCGGCGTTATGGCTTGAGAATCGAGGGCTTGGGAATCGAAGGGTACTCATGCCGCAGGCCGCGAAAGTCTTCGACGACGCGCTGTTGTCCCTCGCCGTGCAGGTACTGCGGACCGATCGGTGATTTGCCGTGACCGCCGGGAATATCCAGAACATAGGTCGGCTGCGCCAGTCCCGACACGCGGCCGAGCAGCCCGCGCACCAGCGCTCGTCCCTCTTCAATCCCCGTGCGGAAATGCGCCGTTCCCGGCGCCATATCCGCGTGATGCAGATAATACGGCTTGATCCGCGCTTCGAGGAAGCCGCGCATCAGCGCCTCCAGGGTTTCGACATTGTCATTGACGCCCTTCAGCAGCACACTCTGGCTCACCATCGGAATGCCGGCGTCGATGAGGCGCGCGCAAGCCTGCCGTGCGGCGCCCGTCAACTCGCGCGGATGATTGGCGTGTAACGCTACATATACGGCGCGGGGAAAACGCTTCAGCGCCGCGACCAGCGCTGCATTGATGCGCTGCGAATCCACCACCGGAACACGCGTGTGGAAGCGCACGACTTTCACGTGTTGCATGTCGCCCAGCGCGGCCAGAATTTCGCCGATACGCCGCGCCGCCAACATGAACGGATCGCCGCCGGTGAAGATGACTTCCCAGATATTGGCGTCGGCGCGGATGTAATCGAGCGCCCGCGTCACCGCCGCTGCCGAAAGCATGGGTTGGCTTGAGCGACCCACACTCTCGCGGCGAAAGCAGAAGCGGCAATACACCGGGCAGACGTGCAGAAGTTTCAGCAGCACACGATCTGGATAGCGATGCACAACGCCTTCAACCGGCGAGTGGGCGGCGTCGCCGATGGGGTCGGCCAATTCGCCCGGCAGCGGCGACAATTCCGCCGCGTCGGGCACAAACTGCCGCGCGATGGGATCGTTCGGGTCGGCGCTATCGATGAGCCCGGCGATTTCCGGCGTTACCGCCACAGGGTAACGATCCGCCACCAAGGCAAGCGCCGCGCGATCCCTCGATTTCACCAGTCCCGCAGAAATCAGTTGCTCGACGTTGCGCAACGGGCGGCCCGGGTTTTTCATGGCGCGGCTGTCCCGATCCTTGGTGTCCCAACCCTCGCTGTCCCGACCGTGGGCGTCTCCACCACCGGCGTCCAAAGCACCTGCTCGATATGCGTGGCGCCGGTCGCCAGCATCGCCACTCGGTCGACGCCTAGCGCTATGCCGCTGGCTTGCGGCATTTGCGCCAGCGCCGCCAGAAACTCTTCGTCGACAGGGTAGCGCTCGCCGTAGATGGCCTGACGCTGTTGCATCTGCATCTCAAAGCGGCGGCGTTGTTCGACCGCGTCCGTCAGTTCGCCAAAGGCGTTGGCGAGTTCGACGCCGCAAGCGTAGAGTTCAAAGCGTTCCGCGAGGCGCGCATCGTGGGCGCAAGGCCGCGCCAGCGCCGCCTCCACGACAGGGTATTCCATCAACACCGTCGGCCGCCCGAAGCCCAAGTGCGGCTCGATATGACTGCAAAGTATTTTGCTGAACAGGTCGGACCACGTGTCGTCCGACGCAACCCGAATGCCAAGCCGCTGCGCCTGCGCCACCAGCCCCGCCGGCTCAGGTTGCGGCGCATTCAAGGTCCCCAGCAGGTCGATGTCAGCATATCGCCTGAACGCCGCCGCCACGCTGAGGCGCTCAGGCTCGGCGAAGGCGTCGGCCTCACCGCCGCGCCAGCGCAGCGTCCGGCCCCCTGCCGCATCGACCGCCGCCGCCAGCACGAAGCGGCAATCGTCGATCAACTCAAGGTAATCGGCCTCCGTCCGGTACCATTCGAGCAGTGTGAATTCAGGGTGATGCAGCGGACCGCGCTCGCCATTGCGGAACACCCGCGCCACATTGAACAGGCGCGTTTCTCCCGCCGCCAGCAGCTTTTTGCAGGCGAATTCCGGCGACGTGTGCAGGTAAAGCGGGTGTCTGGCCCCACCTGGCGCCTCAATTTGCGTGGCGAAGGCTGAGATATGCGCCTCGTTGCCGGGCGAGGTCTGCAACGCTGCCGTCTCGACCTCGACAAAGCCGCGTTCGAGGAAGCCGGCGCGCCACGCGGCGGTCATGCGATTTCGCGCCAGCAGCAACGGCCGGCGGTCCGCATGCCTTTGCCGCGCCCAGAAAGGCGAGCCGGGATCGCTGCCGGATATTGTCATTCGCCTCGTGCTTTGCGATACGGCTGGAGATTCGCTGCACAATCGCTATTGTGCGGGCTGCATTGGTCGCCCTGCATAGGCCGCGACCGGTCCGCCATCAACCGAGGAATTCGCCACGTGAAAGTCATCGCCAGTTCGGTACGCAAAGGCAACATCCTCGAGCACGAGGACGGCCAGCTCTATGCCGTGCTTTCTGCAGAGAGCTTTCACCCGGGCAAGGGCACGCCGACGACGCAGATCGACATGCGCCGCATGTCCGACGGCGTCAAAACCCAGGTCCGCTACAAGACGACCGAGCAGGTCGAGCGGGCTTTCGTCGAGGAAAAGGATCACAGCTTCCTGTACAGCGACGGCGACGGCAACCACTTCATGAATTCCGAATCCTACGATCAGATCAGCGTCACCGACGACGTGCTCGGCGATCAGAAAGTTTATCTGCAGGAAGGCATGAAGGTGCAGATCAGCATGTTTAACGAAGCCGCCGTGGCCATCTCCCTGCCGGCCCGCATTGTGCTGGAAATCGTCGAGACAGAGCCGGCGATGAAGGGGCAGACCGCCTCCTCCTCGTTCAAACCCGCCATCCTTTCGAACGGCGCGCGCACCATGGTGCCGCCGCACGTTCAAACCGGCACACGCGTCGTCATCCAGACCGAGGACGGCTCCTACGTCGAGCGCGCCAAGGACTGAATGCACAAGGACTGAACGCACAAGAACTTAACGCACAAGAACTTAACACAAAAGACGCTCAGCGCGACCTCGGCGCGACTTCAATGGGTTCACCAACGCACACGAATGAGACGCCTGATGGATGATGCGCACGCCCACGCCGCTTTCGCCGGCCGCATTGAGGACGCTCCCCTGCTTCGCGGCGCCGGTCGATTTTCGGACGATGAGCCGCAAGCCGACGCCGCCGCCGTGTTTGTGCGCGCCACGCATGCCCACGCGCGGATCGGCGTGATCGATTGCGCCGCCGCCCGCACCGCCAAAGGCGTGATGGCTGTCTACACCGCCGACGATTTTGCTGAATTTGCGCCGGGCAGCGTCAGCGGCTCCATGCCGATTCCCTTCTGGAGCGGCAAGCCTGGCGTCAGCCCGTTTCGCCCGGTCATGGCAAAGCAGCGAGTGGTGCATATCGGCGAACTGCTCGCCGTCGTTGTCGCCGACACCCAGGCGCACGCGCAGGACGCCGCTGAACTTGTCCATGTCGAATACCAGCCGCTGACGCCGGTGATCGATCTCAATGACGCCATCGCCGCCAAAACCAGCATCTGGCCCGAAGCGCCCGGCAATCTCGCCTTCGACTGGCACACACCTCCCGATCCCGACGGCGCCAAAAAAGCCGAAATGGACGCCATATTCGCCGGCGCCGCGCACGTCGCCTCGGTCGAGACATTCAATCAGCGCATCAGCGTTGTTTCCATGGAGCCGCGCGCCGTTACCGCCAGCTACGACGCGGCGGCCGACGCCTATCTGATGTTGGCCGGCACGCAGGGCGTCGCCGGCGTACGCGGCCAGACCATCGGCTGCATGAAAATTCCGCCCAATAAATTGCGCGTCATCAGTCAGGACGTCGGCGGCGGCTTCGGCATGAAGGCCTCCGCTTATCCCGAATATCCCGCGCTTCTGTACGCCGCTCGCAAGGCAGGCAAATCCTTGCGCTGGACCGCGACGCGTTCTGAATCGTTCATGAGCGACAACCAGTCGCGCGACAGCTTGTGGCGGGCCGAGATCGCCATGGACGCCAACGCAAAATTCCTGGCGCTGCGCGTGCGCGGCGAGGCCGACATGGGCGCATACCTGACCGGCGTCGCGCTGTTCTGCCCGACCGTTCACATCTCCGGCTGCCTGCCGAGTGTGTACGACATTCCAAAAATCAGCGTCGCGACGAAGTGCTATTTCACCAACAAGATCGCTATTGGCCCCTACCGTGGCGCAGGCCGCCCCGAGGTCAATCATTTCATGGAGCGTCTGGTCGAGGCCGCTGCACAAAAAACTGGCCTCGACCCCGCTGAAATCCGCCGTCGCAATCTGATTGCCGCCGACCGCATGCCCTACGCGTCGGCGACGGGCGCCACCTACGACAGCGGCGATTTTCCGGGGATGTTCGAAAAAGCATTGCACGCCGCCGACTACACCGGCTTCGCCA
>JAYTTW010000092.1:0-8609 GCA_043744855.1 Hyphomicrobiales bacterium | reverse complement strand
CTGGCTGCCGAAGACGGCACGTTGCACCCGATGCAGCAGGCGTTCCGCGATCATCACGGCCTGCAGTGCGGCTTCTGTACGCCGGGCATGGTGATGATGGGCGTCGACATTGCGCGTCGCCTGCCGAACGCTGACGAGAAGACGGTTCGCCATCAGCTCGAAGGCAACATTTGCCGTTGCACGGGCTATCAGGGCATCGTCGAAGCGATTATGGACGCCAGCGCCAAAATGCAAGCTGCGAAAGCCTGAGGAGCGAGCCATGCACAATTTCAACTACACGCGGGCCACCGATGTCGCCGACGCCGCCAGCAAACTCGCCGCCGCGCCGGATGGCAAGCTGCTGGCTGGCGGCATGACCTTGCTGCCGACCCTGAAAAACCGTCTGGCGCAGCCAAGCGATCTCATCGACCTCGCCGCCATCGGCGCGCTGAAAGGCATCGAGGTGAGCGGAAAGTCCGTCGTCATTTCAGCGATGACCACCCACGCCGAAGTCGCCGCCTCGGCTGAAGTACGCCGGGCCATTCCCGCCCTGGCTGATCTCGCCGGACTTATCGGCGACCCCGCCGTGCGTCATTGTGGCACCCTCGGCGGCTCGCTCGCCAATTCCGACCCCGCCGCCGACTATCCCGCTGCGGTTCTCGGCCTCGATGCGGTCATTCAGACCAACGAACGCCAGATCGCGGCCGACGATTATTTCAAGGGTCTGTTTGAAACCGCCTTGCACGCCGGAGAAATCATCACGTCAGTACGTTTCACGGCGCCCGACCAGGCGCACTATCTGAAATTCCGCCACCCCGCGTCAGGCTACGCCGTCGTTGGCGTGATGGTTGCGCGCCATAAAGGCAAGGTGCGCGTCGCCGTGACGGGCGCCGGCCCGTGCGCCTTCCGTGTCGCCGAAATGGAGACCGCGCTCGAAAAGAATTTCGCGCCCGCCGCCATCGCCAACATGAAAATTCCTGCCGCCGATCTGCTCGGCGACATTCATTGCAGCGCGGAATATCGGGCTCACCTCGTTGCCGTACACGCCCGCCGCTGCGTCGAGGCGATGACGAAATAGTATCCACCATCGGAAGAAAGTGAGTCACGCAGTGACGCGCTTTCTGGAGATGATAAGTGGATACTTCAACAAAACACGACGTACCCGGAATCTTTCATTCCGGGTACGAAGCGGCTGCGACAACGGCAAACGCGGCTCGCGCGAAACCACCGCGCTTGCCGCAGGCAAGGATGACCCATGGGTGAATTCGCAATCGGCCAACCCGTCGGACGCTTTGAGGATCCGCGCCTGCTACGCGGCGGTGGCAACTACGTCGACGACATGAGCTTTCCCAACATGGCGCACGGCCACGTGCTGCGCTCGCCACACCCGCATGCGCTGATCAAGCGCATCGACATCACCGCAGCCAAAGCGGCGCCCGGCGTGCTCGGCGTTTTCCTCGGCGACGACTGGCTGAAAACCGGCTTCGGCGATCTGCCGCGCGCCAACGGTAAAAAGAAGCGCGACGGATCGCCCATGTATCGGCCGCACTTTCCGGCGCTCGCCAAAAGCCGCGTGCGTTACGTCGGCGATCCCGTCGCCTTCGTTGTCGCCGAAACCCATGCGCAGGCGCAAGACGCCGCAGAGCGGATCGAAGTTGACTACGAGCCGTTGCGCAGCGTTTCGGACCTGGTCGAAGTGGCGAAGCCGGGCTCACCGCTGGTCTGGGACGATTGCGCCGACAACATTTGCTTCGTGCATCTGGAAGGCGACAAGGCAAAGACCGACGCCGCCATCGCCGCCGCGCCAATCGTCGTCAAAAAGCGCTTCCGCCTGAGCCGCGTCACCGCCGCCACGCTGGAGACCCGCGCCTCGATTGGCGCCTACGACTTTGCCGCTGATCGCTACACGATTTACACGACGTTGCAGCGCGCCCTGAATTTCCGCGAGGAACTCGCCAAAACCCTCAACATTCCCGAAAGCCGTTTGCGCGTTGTGGCGGGCGACATTGGCGGCAGCTTCGGCATGAAGTCCGGCGTCTTCAACGAAGTCGGGCTGGTGCTGATGGCCTCGAAAGCGCTGCGTCGTCCGGTCAAGTGGGTGGCGACGCGCTCGGAAAGTTTTCTCGCCGACGCGCATGGTCGCGACAACGTCACCGACGCCGAACTCGCCCTCGACAAAAGCGGAAAATTTCTTGGGCTGCGCGTCAGGACGCTTTACCAGTGCGGCGCCTACACGCAGCCCGGCACGGATACGGGCGCCGTCAGTAATATCGGCACCCTGGCTGGCGTTTACATGACGCCCGCCGTTCACGTCGATGTCACCGCGTATTACACCAACACGAACCCGATGCGCCCGTTTCGCGGCAATGGCCGGCCCGAGGCGGCGTTTGTCATCGAACGTCTCGTCGATATGGCGGCCGATGAAATCGGCATGGACGCAGCGGAGATTCGCCGCCTCAACATGATCCCGCCGTCCGCCATGCCGTTCCAGACCGGCCTGTCGTTCAACTACGATTGCGGCGAATTCGAAAAAGTCCTCGACGCCGCCCTTGAGCTGGCCGACTACACCGGCTTTGAAGCCCGCCGCACAGAAGCCGCGACGCGCGGAAAACTGCGCGGCATCGGCATTTCCTACACCATCGAGAAGGCCGCGAGCCCCGGTTACGAAGGCGCCGAAGTGCGCTTTGACCGCACGGGGTCCGTGACGTTGCTTGCCGGCTCCGTCAGCCAGGGGCAGGGCCACGAAACCGTCTACAAGCAGATCGTTTCCGACCGGCTCGGCATTCACCCGGACGAAATCCAGTTTTTGCAGGGCGATACAGACCAGGTGTTTTTCGGCGAGGGGACCGGCGGCTCGCGCACCGCATCGATTGGCGGCTCGGCTGTGATGAGCGCGACGAACAAGGTCGTCGACAAAGCCATCAAGATCGCCAATCACATGCTCGGCGTCACCGATGCAGAATTGACCGACGGCGTTTTCGCCAGCCGCGCCACCAACCGCACGCTGACCATCCAGCAAGTCGCCCACGCCGCGACGAGCCCGAAGAACGTGCCGAAGGGCATGGAAATTGGCCTCAACGCCAACGCCGCCTATCACACGACGAAGCAGAATTTTCCCAACGGTTGTCACATCATCGAATGCGAGATCGATCCAGACACCGGCGTCACCACGCTGGAAAACTATGTGGTTACCGACGATGTCGGCACGGTGTTGAACCCGATGTTGCTGAAGGGCCAGATCATCGGCGGCATTGCGCAGGGCCTCGGCCAGATGCTGATGGAACAGATTTGTTTCGATGCGACGTCGGGCCAGATCGTCACCGGCTCGTTCATGGATTACGCCATGCCGCGCGCGCCGCTGTTTCCCCATATCCACATCCAATCCTGCCCCGTGCCAACGGCGACAAACCTGCTCGGCACAAAAGGCGCAGGCGAAGCCGGCTGCGTCGGCGCGTTGCCGGCGATGGCGAATGCGCTGGTCGATGCGCTCTCGCCGCTGGGCGTGCGTCACGTCGAAATGCCGGCCACGCCGGAACGCTTGTGGCGCCTCATCGACGCGGCCAAACGCAACTAGTATCCACCATCGAAAGAAAGTGAGTCACGCAGTGACGCGCTGTCTGGAGATGACAAGTGGATACTCCAACAAAAACGACGTACCCGGAATCTATGATTCCGGGTACAAGGTTGCGTGAACGTGAGGAGACACCGCATGTTGCTTCCCACCACCCTCGTCGGTTCTTATCCGCAGCCGGAATGGTTGATCGACCGCGCCACTTTGGCGACGCGCCCACCGCCGCGCGTGCGCGCCAAGGAACTGTGGCGCATTGCGCCGGAATTTCTCGAGGAAGCGCAGAACGACGCGACATTGCTCGCCATCGGCGCGCAGGAAAGCGCCGGGCTCGACATTCTCACCGACGGCGAAATGCGGCGTGAATCCTATTCCAACCGCTTTGCGACGGCGCTTGAGGGTCTCGATATCGACAACCCCGCCGTCGTGCCGAGCCGCAGCGGCAGGCCCGATCTGGTGCCCCGCGTCATCGGCCCGCTGCGCCGCAAGCACCCTGTGGAGGTCGACGATGTCAGGTTTTTGCGCAGCCATACGAAGAAGCCCATCAAGATCACCGTGCCCGGCCCGTTCACCATGGCCATGCAGGCGAAGGATTTTTTCTACGGCGACGAAGCGAAGCTGGCGCTCGCCTACGCCGCGTGCCTCAACGACGAAATCAAGGATCTCATCGCCGCCGGCGCCGATTATGTGCAGATCGACGAGCCCTACATGCAGGCCCGCGCCGAACAGGCCCGCGCCTTCGGTGTCGCCGCGCTGGATCGGGCGCTCGATGGCGTCAACGTGCCGAGCATCATTCACCTTTGCTTTGGCTACGCCGCACTGGTGAAAAACAAACCGCCCGCTTACGCGTTTCTGACCGAGCTTGAACCTTCGCTCGTGGAGCAGGTGTCGATTGAGACAGCGCAGCCAAACCTCGATCTCTCCGTGTTGAAACAACTTCCCACGAAGCGCATCGTGCTCGGCGTCATCAATCTCGAGGACCCCGGCGTAGAAACGCCTGAACTTGTCGCGCAGCGCATCGAGCGCGCGCTGCCGCACGTGGCGGCGGAGCGGCTCATCATTGCGCCGGACTGCGGCCTCAAATATCTGCCCCGCGCCACAGCCTACGCCAAGATGTGCGCCATGGTGGCAGGCGCCGCTCTCGTGCGCGCCAGGCTGTAAGGCGGATTCCGGAGGTCTGTTTCGAGCCTCAGGCCGATCAGAATGGGTTGGGTTTCCCTTAACAGAGTTATGCTGTTTGGTCTTGGCTCAGGCGCGCAGCGATACGTTCTGTAACGCTAATACTTTTGGACGTCCGTTCGCATGTCCAATTGGTTTCGCCCGAATATGCGAATAGGAAAAGCTCCGGCGTCGTGAGTGCATTGCGCACCACAGCCAGACGATAAGCCCCTTCGTTGAAGGTGTTGTTCATTGCTCGTTTCATGGCAGCGTATTCATTTGGCGAGAGTTCGACGCCGAGCGCGGCGCCTGATAGCCCCTTCACCTCTACGCATAGCGGCTGTCCGCCCCTCGAAAATTCCAAGTCCCACCCGCAATTGTCCTTTTGCCGGTCGCACGTTTCTTGACCGAGGCTGCCTCGCACGGCGGCGATAGCGGCAGCTTCAACAGCAGCATTGTGTGCGGCGTCGGGAGCACAAGGCCACTCCCCAGATGCCCCACTACGGCGTAATACGGCATTCCCGCCCCTGCCCCCCATATAAGATTTGGCGCGACCGAGAAAATCTTTCATTTCCTCCGTTTTGCTGTCCTCAGGGTAAAAAACCGCCGATTGTCCCGGCAGACCTTTTCGATGATGCGGAACGAGAAAGTCCCTTTGCGAAATTGGAACAAGAACAGCATCTTCGACTTTAGCCTGAATGTAATACCCGATTTTGGTGCCGTTTAACTCACGACCTTTAAGGCGTCCGGTTTGAAATTTTGAGAAGACCCGAGCGTTGCGATACAAGCCGACGACAAGTCTTTGGCGCTGCCGAGACGTTGCAGTCCAGATGACAGTTACACCATCGACGAATGGTTCATCGCTAGCGGCTCCGAGACGAGCTAAGTTTATCGTCCCCGACCGCGTTTGCACGAATCCATAACACGAGCCATTAAATGGTTTGAAGTTGAAAAGCTCATGCCCATACCCCTCATTGCAAACGTAGTCGTGCTCCCCCGCGTAAACGTCGCTTTCTCCCGAATAGGAGTCCATCCAAGCAATATGGCACAGGAGAGTCGGCATTGGCGGCGTCCAGCTAGCTGATCCTCAGAATACAATGTCATGGCAATTGGTCGCCGGATAGGGGGGGCTGCAGACACCTGTTGAGTTACTCAGCTTGTCAAAAGCATACTGCGAAATCTTTCCAAACTTCCGACGAAAGAAGTAGCATTGGGCCATGATCGAGTTATCGGGGCGCCACATGAGCTATCTCGTCAGGGTCGGTTTCAACGAGCGGGAACACCGATATTTCGTGCTCGAATCCGAGATCTCCGGGCTAAACGTCGAGGCGCTGACCTTCGACGAATTCGTCACCGTGACCCGCGATGTCGCTCCGGATTTGCTGGGCGAGCAAGTTGCCGATTCGAAAGTCCGCTTTAGCCTCGAAGTGCCGCTCGCCGCCTAATGAGCGCCAACCTTTATCGTGAACTTTGCCGGCTGTTGATAGAAGCCGGATGCCTCTTTGTTCGCGAGGCAAAGGGGTCTCGCGAGATATAGTCTTAGCCCCCCCTCACGCCCGGTCCGGCGCCAGCAGCACCGGCGCTTCAAGCGCTGCAACGACGCCCGCCTCCAGACTCATCTCCGTCGTCCATAATTTACCGACGTAGCGCTTGCCGGTAATGCCGTCCGAATGGTTCGACGCGAGCCAAAGCATCGGCGCGATCATCACTTCGGGTTCGAGCAAGACGCGGCCGCGACGCGCCGCTTCCTCGCGGCCCGAGCGCG
The DNA here is from genome assembly GCA_043744855.1 of Hyphomicrobiales bacterium. Taxonomy (GTDB): domain Bacteria; phylum Pseudomonadota; class Alphaproteobacteria; order Rhizobiales; family Beijerinckiaceae; genus Terripilifer. Next base: position 2,139 of record JAYTTW010000092.1, on the reverse strand, counting down.
ACACAAAATGGGTGTTCACGGCGCCGCCGGGCAGCAGCGAATTACAGGTGACGCCGGTTCCCGCGAGGTCCTGCGCCCAGATCAGCGTTGCCGCCTCGATCGCCGTCTTGCTGACGCCGTAGGGCGAATTTTCGCGGCGTTGCATCGTCGCCAGCGATGTCGTCACGTTGACGATGCGCCCCCAACCCTGACGCAGTAGTTGCGGCGTCGCTGCGCGCGACATGTAATAAGTGCCGATGACGTTGGTTTCAATCACGCCAGCCCATGCGTCTGCATCGGCCTCCCAGAATTTGAGCGATTTTGTCGCCGCCGCCGCCTCGACGTGGGTCTGCCCTTTGCCGGCGTTGTTCACAACAATGTGCAACGCGCCGAACAGCCGTAGCGTTTCCCCCACCGTGCGCTCACAGGCGGCGCGGTCGGTGATGTCACAAGGCATGCCCATCGCCTTGCCAGCGCCGGGCTTGAAGGCGACTTCCGCCACCGCCGCGCCTGCCGCGCCGACATCAAGGTCGGCGAACACAACATCGCAGCCGGCGCGAACCAGCGCTTGCGCCATGCAGCGGCCGATGCCGTTGCCCGCGCCGGTGACGATAGCCACCTTTCGGTCGAGGCGAATTTCTTCGGCGCGCATGCAGGCGTCCTCAAGGCTTTGCAACGAGCGCGACGCCGATCATCGCATCGCGGGTAACCAATGCGGCAAGCTGCGCCTCGCTCCAATCGTGCGTGCCATCCGGTCGCTGCGGCACAACGAGAAAGCGCATGTCGGCTGTCGAATCGTGTACGCGCACGCGCACGTCTTGCCGGATGCAAGTGCCGAATTCGAGCAACACCGCACGCGGTTCGCGCACCACGCGCGCCCGGTAGGCGCGGCTTTTGTACCAGGCTGGCGGCAAGCCCAGCAGATCCCTTGGGTAACACGAGCATAGCGTACACACGACGACGTTGTGTTCGCTGTGCGTATTCTCGACAGCCACCAGTTTCGTCGTCGTCATTTCGATGCCGAACTCGGCCACCGCTGCATTGCCGTCGGCAAGCAAGCGTGCGCGAAAAGCCGCGTCGGTCCAGGCGCGCGCCACCACGCGTGCGCCGTTGGCGGGTGTGATCGCATCGCGTTTTTCGATATTTCGTCGCACCTCTTCGGCGGTGACGACGCCTTTTTCAATCAGCAGTTCCTTCAGCGCGACGCCAAGGATCTGGTAGTAGGAACTCACCTTGTCGTCGGGCTGCGGCGGCGCATGCTCATGTTCGTGAGGATGGTCATGCCCGTGCGGATGCGCGTGATCATGCGGGGGATCGTGGGGTTGGCTCACGCTAACTTCTCCAGCCAGTGTTCGTAGATCTCCGCTTCGACAACATCGTGGGCGGGCCCATTGTATTCGCGCCACAACTCGCCGGCGGAAAAGCGCACGCTGTAAACCGCCTTGTTTGGCGCGCTTAATCCATAAGCCGCCGCTTCCGCGTTGGTGAAGTCGCCAAAATCCCGCGCGATCACGCCGCACTTGCCGCGCAAATATATCGGCGTTCGAATGTGTCCCGGCGGATAGTCGCTGCGCACGCGCACCCGATCCCCTTCCACAAACCGCCTCATGCCGGGGCGCCCGCGCCACCGCCCGGCATTTCGGCGTCGCCACTCTCCAGTTCACCTGTCTCTTGCAACCGCTGACGCACCAACGCCACGCGCGCATCAATCTCGTCCTGCGTCAGAACGCCCTTGTCGATCATGTTGCGGCACAACGCTGCGGTCCATCGTTCGTAGTATTTCATCGACGCATGGGCGTCCTCGCCGAGCGCCTCGACGGCGCGCCGGCTTTCGTGGCTCGACATCAGCCCTTTCGCGCCAACAGCGGCGCGCAATCCATCCACCTGCTTCTCCCAGAAGGTCAGCGCGGGATCGTCTGTCTTAATCGGGCCGGCCGGCAACCCGCCGACATCGTGAGGTCCGCGCATGCGCTGCTCCCTGTTTTCGCCCACAGTCTGCCACAGCCGCGCTGCGGCGCAAACTTCGTTGCACGCAAGTTTCGTTGCAAGCAGGCGTTGCACGCCAGGGCAACGAATCCAAGTTAACGGCCTGAGTGGTTGAGCAGGCTTGCGAGATATTTTGTATCCCATCCTGCGAGTTTGCGCCGCAGTTTCATGCTG
>JAYTTW010000091.1:0-8684 GCA_043744855.1 Hyphomicrobiales bacterium | reverse complement strand
CGGGGACCAGTCAATGCTGCCCGAATTACAGGTTTGTTGTTCGCCCATCGCGTGCAGTGAAACAGGCGCCCAGTGGTTCTTGAGATCAACGTGACAGTACCGCATGCTCAATTAATATGCCCGCGATGCGCAAAGCCAGTTCATGCCTGCGGTTAAGGGATTTTTCGCAATGCTGGTTCGGCTTAAGTTACCATCTAACGACCCTTTCGCGAAAAAAGTTGTTCTCAGGGCAATTTTTAACGATTGCGAAAGAGTCAGATGTCTATTCAATATCAATAGTTTGCGGACCACTGGTTCGATTTTGCAGCATGTGTTCTCCAACTGAGGAACCGCGGATTTGAGAAAACTGTTCGCCTCCTTCCTGAAAGACGAGTCAGGCGCAACTGCAATCGAGTATGGCCTGATCGCTGGCCTCATCGCAGTTGTAATCATCGCGGCTGTTGGCTCCGACGGCGCCGGCGTATCGACCCAGTTCTCTAAGATCGCCAGCGCTCTTAAATAGCGCCGCGGCCTGTCGCGCCTGAGCTCTTGATGGCGACCGGCGCAAAAGCGTCCACACCACTATGGGTTACATTCACCCCGAACGTGAGGCTTTGTGGGCCGCCACAAGCCTGTTGAACGTTAGCGAGGGGTGTTTCGCTCGCGTTGTCCCCCCGGGGGGCGATCTGGAGGGCGATTGGCGCTTTCGCATCAACCGGACACCAACCTTACAGAACGCAGGAATCCGCTGCGGCTCTAAGGTTAGTAATGGAGGCCTCGCCCAGAATCGAACTGGGATACAAGGATTTGCAGTCCTCTGCGTAGCCACTCCGCCACGAGGCCTCACGCCGCCGGGCGACCGGGCGGACGCGCGGTGTTAGCAAAAGACCGCCCGCCGGAGCAAGGCGATTGTCACCAAACGGTTGATAATTCCCGCTACAGCGACACCTTGGCCGGAACCGCGCCGAAAAACCGCGTTGATTCCCCTGACCGCCGTATTTGCGCTTTGCATCGGCGCGCCGGCTTGCTATATGCCGCCCACGCCGAGGCGTGATCCCTGATAGCTCAGTTGGTAGAGCATTCGACTGTTAATCGAATGGTCGCAGGTTCGAGTCCTGCTCAGGGAGCCAACATCTGCAAGAGTTGAGCGCCAAAATAACGTTCTCAGCCGGCGTTTTTTGTGCCTTCTAGTCAGCCCGTCTTCACGGAAGAGCGCGACTTCTCAGCAAGGCTGTATTGACCACACCTACGAAATCGAACCCAGAATGTCGGCAATATAAAACGCATCCTGCCGCTCCGGCTCCGGAAATCGGCAGCTAACCGGATGGATTAGCGCCCGACTCCTAGCGTTGAACGATAGAAATAACCAGCGAGACCCCAGTTGGAGCCCGCGACGCAAACGTGTGTTTGCTTTAAATTTCCTTCCTTTCCATGGGCCAGACGATTGCGCGTAGGCACCGTTGCACAATATTTTTCACGCCGGCCTTGTAAAGGCTTTGGCAAACGCGCAACAGTTCATAAACTTTCAAGGTAATTGGCGGAGGCAGTTCCCGCAGGAAACACGTCGGGGAGAAGGTCGTGCGTATCTTCTTTTCCCTCGGCACTAATGCTACGCTTGAGTATTATTGTATCCGATCAGGGGGCGCCAATGGCGGTAGTGATTTTCTTATGGTTGGAAAAAAATGGATTTCACGCATCGTTGAATATCGATGATCGTCCATCGGTTACGCAGCTGGACAGGTACATCAGCTTTTATCCAAAAGGAAAGGGATTCGGGACAGTAACGGGCACCGCCTCAATGGGACAGTCAGTCGCACACGACAACGGGAAATTCAAAACGCCGGCGGAATATGTCTCTGCGCCCATTCTTGGCCTCGACGAAGACGCAATGATTACGTGGTGGCGGCGTACCCGTGGCGCCGTCCAGTATTCGGCACTGAGCAACAATTGCGCAGATGTTATTTTGTCTGCTCTTGAGGCGGGCGGCGCAAAGGATCGGGGCCCCTTCATAGTCGCTTCCATCCAGCGGGCACGGCATTTCGTCACGTTTCCAGAGAACATTCGAAACGTGGCTGACCTTTTGGCCGCGACGAATCCTCGAGCCGGCAGCAAGGCTATCGTGCAAGCGAGTTTGGCGTGGCAGGCCATGCCTATCCACTGTGACGGCAAGGGCGTTTTGCAGATCGCCGCGCAAGGCTCTTGGACATTTAATCCCGGCTTTGGTGCCGTTACCGCCGCTGGAGCGGGGCGGTTATCCACGCAAGGTCGTTCAGGTTACGCTTTCCACGGTCCGGGCGGGAGGGAAGGACAATTGATCGGCAGAATTGGGAATGGACAGCCGTTCGTGGTCGGCGCAAATTGCTCGTTCCAGCTTGGCCGAGCCGATGTCGGCTCGCTCTATCTTGTCATTAATGACGATCTCGGGAGCAAAAACGGCGCGGGGCTGCGAGACAATAGTGGAAGTCTGAGCGTCACGTTGCTGCTCGTCCAAGCGGGCCAGACCTCAACAACCCCCACGAACACCAACTCCACAATAACCGGGGGGGGAATGGGTACTCCCCCAGTGTCTAGCCTCGGTCCGCCACCGAGGCCGCCGACAGTCAACTTTGGGCCGATACGCCGGTAGTTGTACGATTGACAAATGCGGCTGCATCGTACGCTACGTCCTGTTTCACCATTCGGTCGGGCGCGCGAGGCTTTGTATTCGTTTTGATTACTTGGCCACAGGATATTCCGGTATCGCGAGGGGCCAAAGACAATTGCCTTGCGTCTCGTTACGCCCTGCGAACGCGAATCATGTTACCGGGGCGTGCGGCTTAAATAGTGGCGCCGCAGGCGCTCGCCCGGAGCCGTTGTTTGGAAACCACCCTCTACGCTCCCGTAAAACGCTTCCTCGAAGGTTTCGGCCTTGAGGTGAAGGGTGAAATCTGTAGCTGCGATGTCGTCGCCTTCGATCAGGGCCGCCCGTCAGCGCTGGTCATCGCCGAACTGAAAATGAGTTTTTCCCTCGAGCTGGTGTTGCAGGCTGTCGAGCGCACAGCGGTGTGCGACGAGGTTTGGCTGGCCGTCGCCGCTTCAAAACGTGGCCGTGGCCGCGAAGCCGATCCGCGCGTGAAAAAATTGTGCCGGCTGCTCGGCTTCGGCCTGCTAAGCGTGTTCGCCACCGGTCGCGTCGAGATGCTGGTCGAGCCGGTTCCCTGGAAACCGCGCGCCAACGCCAAGCGCCGCTCCAGGATCGTCGAGGAACATCGAAAACGCCGTGGCGATCCGGCGACGGGCGGCTCAACCCGTCGCCCCATCATGACCGCCTATCGCCAGCAGGCGCTGCTTTGCGCGGCGCTGCTGGGGCTCGCCAATGCCCGCCCGCGCGATCTCAAGCCGCACGCGCCCGATGCAGCCAAAATCCTCCAGACGAATGTCTATGGCTGGTTTGAGCGGGTCGAACGCGGCGTCTATGGGTTGAGCCCTTCCGGCCGCGCCGCCTTGGTGACATTTCGCGCCGATTTGCCACCTGCCGCAAACCCGAACCTCGCCAGCGTCGCCTGAAGGCGAGCGTTTTTCAGCAAGGCGAAACGCATCCTAATTCGGACTGGCGCCGCGCCGGGGCCACGATTTGAAAACCGCGCCGCGCCAGTTCAAGCGCCACCGCCCTGCCGATGCCGGAACTGGCGCCGGTAATCCACACCACGCCGTCGCCCGGTTTCGCGCGATACATGCAATCTCTCCATTCTCCTGCGGCGGCTTGCGCAGAGGCGACAGCGACTCTAGTTTCGCGCCCAAACGGGGATGAAGGTATGGCGTTTTATGAGGATGTTATCGGCGCGATCGGCAACACGCCGCTCATTCGCCTCAAGGCTGCCTCGCGGGCGACGGGCTGCACCATCCTGGGCAAGGCCGAATTCATGAATCCCGGCGGCTCCGTTAAGGATCGCGCCGCGCTTTTCATCGTCCGCGATGCGGTTGCGCGGGGCGTTCTGAAACCGGGCGGCTACATCGTCGAGGGAACCGCAGGCAATACCGGCATCGGACTTGCGCTCGTCGCCAACGCCATGGGTTTTCGCACGGTCATTGTCATCCCGGATACGCAGTCGCAGGAAAAGAAAGACCTGCTGCGATTGCAGGGCGCCGAATTGATCGAGGTTCCAGCCGTCCCCTATTCGAACCCCAACAACTACGTGAAGCTCTCCGGGCGCCTCGCCGGGCGCCTCGCAAAGGAACTCCCCGAAGGCGCGATTTGGGCCAACCAGTTCGACAACCTCGCCAACCGCCAAGGCCATCTGGAAACGACAGGTCCGGAAATTTTCGAACAGACCGACGGCGCTGTGGATGGTTTCACCTGCGCGGTTGGAACCGGCGGAACGCTTGCCGGCGTCGGCATGGCGCTGAAGGCGCGCAATCGCCAGATTCAGATCGCCATCAGCGATCCCATGGGTGCCGCGCTCTACCAGTGGTACAAGAACGGCGTGCTGGCATCGGAAGGAAGTTCCATCACCGAGGGCATCGGTCAGGGCCGCGTTACGGCTAACCTTGTCGATGCGCCCATCGATCACGCCTTCCAGATCACCGACGAGGAAGCTCTTCCCATCCTCTTCGATCTCGCCGAGACGGAAGGTCTGTTGCTGGGCGGCTCTTCGGCCATCAATATCGCCGGGGCGATCCGGTTGGCTCGCAAACTCGGGCCGGGCAAAACGATTGTCACCATTTTGTGCGATTCCGGGCTGCGATACGCGACGAAGCTCTATAATCCTGACTTTCTCAGAAGCAAAAATTTGCCGTTCCCCACCTGGATGGAGAGACCGATCTCCATCCGCCCTGATTTTGTCTGAGACGCATCAGCCGAAACGGCACATGACGAACAGCATCGGCCCGAAAAACAGCAGCGAGAACATCAGCGCGGAAGCGCGACTTTGAGACTGGGAAATCGACTTGGACATTTCGGGCGCCTGAGTTTCGGATCGCGAAACATTCGCCGCGATTGGGCCTCTTTTAGACCTCACGGTTTGAGGAAGTTGGCTCGATTTGCCTCAAAGTTCCAGCGCCGGAAAAAACCTTTCTTAACCTTCTCTTCCCGGCTTGGATGGTTCCCGGCCAAGCAGGTTCCCGGCCTAAAAGGTCATCATCCAGATGAAGCCGCCAAGCAGCACGAAAAGGCTGGCGAGCGGAAATATCAGCTTGGATTTTTGCATCTAAAGGCTCCAGATCGGGTACTCTTGGGGGATCAACGATCAGGCTCGCGAATCGTGCCATTTCCAAGCCGACACAATTCCCAAGCCGAAACAACTTGTTGAACATCGGAGACAGAATTGTGACCGCCTCCCCGCTGGTTTCGACCCAATGGCTGGCCGACAGGCTCAGCGACGCCGATGTCATCGCCATCGACGCCTCATGGTATTTGCCGGCCATGCAACGCGACGGCCACGCCGAATTTCTCGCAGGCCACATTCCCGGAGCGGTGTTTTTCGATATCGACGCCATCTCGGATCGCCACAATCCCCTGCCCCATATGCTGCCCTCGCCGCAGGTGTTCGCCGAAACTGTCGGCGGCCTCGGCATCTCGGATACCATGACTGGCGTCGTTTATGACGGCGCCGGCTTGTTCTCGGCGGCGCGTGTCTGGTGGATGCTGCGCTGTTTCGGCATGCGCGCGGTGCACGTTCTTGACGGCGGCCTGCCACGCTGGAAGAGCCAGGGATACACCCTCGAAAGCGGCGCAGGCTCACGCAAGCCGACGAGGTTTTCAGCAAACTTTGACGACGGGGCAGTCGCCACGATGGGGGATGTCGAAACCGCGCTGGCGCAGAAATCCGCGCAGGTTGCGGACGCGCGCCCTGGCCCGCGATTTCTGGGCGAGGCGTTGGAACCCCGCGCGGGCTTGCCCTCCGGCCACATGCCGGGCGCGCTCAACCTGCCCATCGGCGACCTCGTACAGAATGGCGCCTTGCTCGACAAAGCTGCACTCGAAAAAGTTTTCGCCAAGGCTGGTTTCGATCCGCAAAAGCCCGCCATCGCCTCGTGTGGTTCGGGCGTGTCCGCCGCCATCATCAATCTCGCACTAGCGGTTACCGGACATGCCGAACCGCGCCTCTATGACGGCTCGTGGACAGAATGGGCGTCAGCCGGCAAGCCCATCGCCAAGCGGTGAGCCTGCAAAACGTGGCCCACGCCGAACCAGGAAACGCCGATGATGAAGCTGGGATTGTTCGTGCAGGGCGGCGGGCATCACATCGCCGCCTGGCGGCATCCCTCCGTGCCAGCCGACGCCAGTCAGTCGTTCGCCCACCATGCGGAAATCGCCAGGCTTGGCGAGGCCGGCCTTTTCGACATGATCTTCTTTGCCGACAGCCTCGTCGCTTTCGGGCCTGACGACATGGAGGTCTGGAAACGCGGCTGCGCCGTGTCGCGCCTCGAACCGATGACCATGCTCGGCGCGCTCTCGGCGATCACCACAAACATTGGTCTTGTCGCGACGTTTTCGACGAGCTTCGTGGAACCTTATTACGTGGCGCGTCAGTTCGCCTCGCTCGACAAGATCAGTGGCGGCCGCGCTGGCTGGAATCTTGTGACGTCGGCGGCTCCTTCAGAACCGCACAATTTCAGCCGCGAGGCGCACGCCTCTCCCGCGGAGCGGTATGCGCGCGCGGGCGAATTCGCCGATGTCGTGGTCGGCTTGTGGAACACCTGGGAGGACGACGCCTTCATCGAGGATCGCCAGGCCGGTCTCTACTTTGATGAAAACAAGATGCACTATCTGCATCATCGCGGCGAACATTTCTCCGTGCGCGGCCCGATCAACGTGCGTCGATCCGCACAGGGACATCCGGTGATCGTGCAAGCCGGCCAATCCGAAACCGGCCGCGAACTTGCCGCGCGCACGGCGGAAGTCATCTTCGGCGTCCAGCAACAGATCGAGCCCGCGCGCGAATTCCGCAACGACGTTCACGCGCGTGCGGCCAAATACGGACGCAGCCCATCAGCCATCAAGATCATGCCCGGTGTGATGCCCTTTGTCGGCGCCACCGGCGACGAAGCCAAAGCCAAATTCGATGAGTTGCAGGCGTTGATCCATCCAGATCTGGGCATCCGCGTCCTCAGCGAAATCTTCGGCGCCGACCTCTCCAGTCTCGATCCCGACGGCCCCCTGCCCCCCGCGCCGCAACTGAAAACCGGACAGGCGGGACGCCAACGTGTCGTCGTCGAAATGGCCGCCCGCGATCAACTCAGCATACGCGAGGTTTATCAGCGTGTCGCCGGGGCGCGGGCGCACCGCATCGTGCATGGCACGGCGAAGTCAATTGCCGACGACCTTGAGGAATGGTTTTCGACCGGCGCCGCCGACGGTTTCAACATCATGCCGCCGATGTTTCCATCGGGCCTGCGCGATTTCAACGCCCACGTCATTCCCGAGCTGCAGCGGCGCGGTTTGTACCGGCGAGCCTATGAAGGCGCAACACTTCGCGAAAATCTCGGGCTGCCGTTTCCGGTCAACCGCTATGCCAGAGACCGGGCGGGCGAGGCAGCGAGGTAGAGCGCTGGCGCAAACCCCTCGTTAAGCCGCGTTATTTCGCGAGCCGCGCTACTTCGCCAGCTTCGCCTTCAGCCAAGCTGTAATCATGTTGGATATTTCATCTTCCGGCAGGCCCGGCGTAACCCCCATGTGATAACCGTGTGGATAGACGCGCGCCTCTTTCGGACTGCCGTGTTCCATCAGCAGATAAATATCCTCGACCGGCGCTTGATCGTCGAGCTTGCCGTTGACGCCGAGAATGGGCGCAGACGGCTTGTCGATAAGCCCCAGCGACACCAGCGAAAGTTTTGGAGCCTCGCGTAAAAATTCGCCCATCGTGGTGAGGCCCATCGCCTGATTGCGCGCCTCGAGCAGACTCCCGGCGCCAAAAAGATAGGTGGCGCCGCCAGTCGTGAACGCCGGTGTCAGCCATTTCTCCTGAAATCCCAGATGCGCGCTGCCGCCCTGAAATACTGCGCCCTTGATGCGTTGCGGTTCGGCATAAGCCAGTCGCGCCGCCCAATAGCCGCCGAAGCTGCCGCCCCACACGCCAATGCGCGAACCGTCAACGTCGGCGCGTGTCTCGATAAAGTCGAGAAACGCTTTGTAGGCGCGTTCTGCGGCAGGGTCGCCGTACAGCACCGGGCTTTCGCCGGTGCCCGGTAAATCCACCGTCAAGGTCGCCATTCCCGCGTTCAACAGTCGCTGATTGGGACGCTCGCGATCTTCCTTCCAGCCATCGACGCCGCCCCAGTTCATCACAACCGGCGGCTTGTCGACGCCTTGTGGAACCCGGAGATAGCCGACAAGCTTTTTGCCTTCGAATGGAATTTCGATGATCTGCAAGGGTGGATCGAGGTGCGGCCCGGCCTTGCGATATTGCCGCACAGAATTTCGGTAGGCCTCCTTTTTCCCCGGTGTGGAGGCGGTCGGATAACGGCCGAGCATGCAGTAATTGAACGCCAGCAAATAGATTTCGGCGAGTTCTTTGGGGGGAGCGCCAGCCGCCGCGCGGGCGTCTCCGTCGGCCTCATATTTCAGCCCGACCTTGCACCACTCCCGCGCCCATTCATCTCGATCCAGCGAGTGAATCGAGTCCAGAATGACAGCGACATCTGCGGGTTTCACGGACACGAAGGCGCCCCGCTTTCCGGCTCGCTCGCGAACCATCTGCTTGACATCATCGAGGGCGCGCCACTCA
>JAYTTW010000090.1:0-8710 GCA_043744855.1 Hyphomicrobiales bacterium | reverse complement strand
CTGGCATGGAAAACCTGCCAGCAGGACATCATGTTCGGGGATCAACCCAGGATTTTCAGCGAACGGCCTGATGTCGCCGACAATCTCATGATTGTCGGGATAGTTGCGTCTGTAGGTTTCGTTGCATTTTGGGTCCCATTCGGAGGTAAAAACACAACGCCCCCCAACAGGTTCAAAACCGCGCCGCAATCCGCCAATCCCGGCAAACAGATCGATGAAGCGGAACGACCGGTCTGGACACCTCTCGGTCGCTAACGCAAGGGTCTTGAGAAACTCGATAATATTGGCATCTGGCCTCGCGCCGCCGCTTTCCCAAAGCGCCAGTTTCGACAGGGAAAGTCGAAACCTTTGCGAAATCTCGCCTCTCGAAATTCCTGACTTGTCGATCAACTCAGTCAGCATGCCCAATTACCGAATCGCAGGTGGGAATAATCCGCACGTAAAATAACATGGGAACAAAAAATGAACAATTGTTTCCCCCTCACTTCATCCCCTCCCCCATCGCCTGCCGCATGATCGGCCACCACAGGTCGGCTTCGGCGTGGTGGAACGTTTCGACAGCGCGTGGCGTGCTTAGCGTTGCGGGGGGCATGTCGAGGCCCAGGTCGATGATGCGGTTGCGCAATACGGGGTCGGCCAGCGCCTTGTTGGCGGCGGCGTTATATCTGGCAATCAATGCCGGCGGGGTGCCTTTCGGCGCCCACATGGCGTTCCAGACGCCGATGTAAAACCCCTCAAGCCCACCGCCGGCTTCATCGACTGTCGGGATTTCCGGCGCGGCTTCCGTACGGGTCTTCGCCGTCACCGCGTAAGCGCGCAGGTTCCCGGCGCGCACCTGCGGCAGAAAACCTCCCGTCGGGGTGCACATGATATCGAAGCGCCCGCCAATCAGATCCTGCAACGCCGCCGCGCCGCCACGATACGGCACGAAAGACCAGCGGGCCTTCAGCTTTTCCTGCATGTGCAAGCCGCACAAATGCTGGATGGTGCCGGCGCCGACGGTGCCCTGAAACGCCGCGCCGTCGCTTTTGCGCAGCCACTCGATCAGCTCCGGCAACGTCTTCGCCGGCACATCGTTTTTGGAGACGATGAGATATGGATACGATGGCATCATCGCCACCGCGTCAAAATCCTTGAACACATCGAAATTCAATGGTTGCGAAATCACGTTGGTGACGTTGGTCTCGACATTGCCGAGCAACAAGGTCGAACCATCCGGGCTGGCGCGCGCCACGCGCCCGACGCCAATCGCGCCGGAGCCACCGCCAACATCCTCGACGATTATCGTCTGGCCGAGTTCCCTTTGCATCGCCTCGCCGATGAGGCGCGCCATCGCGTCGGTCACGCCGCCGGCAGGATAGGGAACCACCAGCGTGATGGGACGCGAGTTCAAAGGTTGCGCCTGCGCCCACGCGGCTGGGCACGCGATCGCGCACGCTGTGACAAGCGCCACCATCGTCTGGGCAAACCGGCGTCCCATGGCATTCTCCCAGCAATGTTTTTGCGCCGTCCATGGCGAGCCGCAATGTGACCCAAAAAATCGCCATTGGCGAGCGCAGGTGAACGCATTGCGCAACCCCTTCGGGCCTGCGAGAAAGCCGCATCCTGTGCGGGAGCCCGCTGATGCCCAAAGCGCTTTTCTTCGATGTCTTCGGCACGCTGGTCGACTGGCGCACCAGCGTTGCGCGCGAAGCCTGTGAATTGCTGCAAAAAGGCGGCGTCAACATCGATTGGCTGGCCTTCGCCGACGCCTGGCGCGACGAATATCAGCCGGCCATGCAGGCCGTGCGCAGCGGCGACCTTGCCTTCTCGAAGCTCGAGGTTCTGCATCGCCGCAACCTCGACCGCATCCTGCCGCGCTTCGGGCTGGCGCATCTCGATGAGGCGATGCGCAACCAACTCAATCTCGCGTGGCGGCGTCTCGATGCCTGGGCCGATTCGGCGCCCGGGCTGCTGCGGCTGCGTCAATCGTTTCGTCTGGCGCCGGTCTCGAACGGCAATATTTCAATGATGGCGGATTTGGCGCGCCGCAACGGATTTATCTGGGACGCCATTCTCGGCGCTGAAGTCGCCGGCGACTACAAGCCGAAGCCGCGCGTTTATCTCGCCGCCTGCGAAGCTTTCGATCTGCCGCCGCACGAGTGCATGATGGTCGCCGCCCATTTGAGCGACCTCGCCGCCGCCGCCGCCTGCGGTCTGCAAACCGCTTTTATCGCCCGACCGAACGAATATGGCGGAACGACCCGGCCGGCCGACACTCGTGAATCCGCTGCCAGCCAGCAGGTCAATTATTCCGCCGCCTCTCTACTCGACCTCGCCGATCAACTGGTTGTCACCGCCTGATCTTTGCCGCCAGATGCTTTTGTCATGGCCTCGAAGCGCTGCAGAACATGCGCCTGCGCGTCCTCTGGCGTCACCCAGTCGAACTCTGGCAATTGATGTCGCGCAAAGGTGTGCTGACGCTTGGCGTAACGTCGGGTGTCGATCTTGCCACGCTCAACGGCCTCGGCAAGCGGCATCTGTCCCGCCAACGCCGCCAGCAGCGCCGGCGCGCCATGGGCGCGCATGACAGGCAACGCCGGGTCGAGCCGCCGCGCCGCGAGCCGCTCGACTTCCGCCATCGCCCCCTGCTGCATCATCGTATCAAAACGCCTGTCGATGCGGGCTGTGAGCGTCGCCCGCTCGACGTGCAGGAACACGTTGACGCAGCGCGTCGCATCGAGCTGCGCGCCGACGCGCTCGCCCTGAAACGCCGCCAGACTGCGCCCCGTCGTCTCGAAAACTTCCAGCGCCCGCAAAATGCGTTGCGGGTCGGTCGGCCGCAATCGCGCCGCCATTTCAGGATCGACCTGCTGCAGTCGCGCGTGCAGCGCTGCGACATCGTGCGACAAAGCCAGCTTGCGCACACGCTCGCGCACCTCGGCAGGAACCGGCGGAATGCGCGACAGGCCCTGCGTCAGCGCCTTGAAATACATTCCCGTGCCGCCGGTGAAAATCGGCAGGCGCCCTTTCGCCAACGTCTCGCCAACAGCCCGCTGCGCATCGCGCAAATAGCCGCCGACCGAATAATTCAGGCCGCCATCGACGTGGCCAAACAGCGCGTGCGGCGCCAGCGCCTCTTCTTGCAGCGAGGGTCGCGCTGTGAGGATACGAAAATCCGCGTACACCTGCATCGAATCGGCATTGAGTATTTCGCCGCCGAGTTCCTGCGCCAGCGAAATCGCCAGCGCCGACTTGCCGCTCGCCGTCGGGCCTGCGATGAGGATGGCCTGCGGCGCGTTCATCGCTGTCGCCTTTGCAGAGCCCGCGTTTTCGCCATGTTCTGTAATGGAATCGAAATGACCGCCATGACCCATGTCGTTACTCTTGTCACCGCCGCCGACGCCAGCGCCCGGCTGGACGAGGCCTGGCTATCGCAATTGAGCGGCCACATTCCCGGTTGCGCTGCGCCCGTATGGCTCGCCGATGGCGTCGCCGATATTCCTTTCGCACCTCGCGTCGATCTCGACAATCGCCGCCTCGCCGAGGCCTTGCGGCTCGAACTGGGCGACGCCAAAATCGACGTGTTCGTGCAGCCGGTCGCCTGGCGCCGCAAGCGGCTTTTCCTTGCCGATATGGATAGCACCATGATCGGCCAGGAGTGCATCGACGAACTCGCCGACCTCGTTGGCAAGAAAGCCCAGGTCGCGGAAATCACCGAGCGCACCATGCGCGGCGAACTGGTGTTTGAAACCTCGCTGCGCGCCCGCGTCGCGCTGCTTGCCGGTCTCGATGCTGGCCTCGTCGACAAGGTTATCGCCGAGCGCATCCAACTGACGCCCGGCGGCGTGCAACTGGTGGCCACCCTGCGCGCGCACGGGGCCTACACAGCGCTGGTTTCCGGCGGCTTCACGTTGTTTACCGGCCCGATTGCCGCGCGCCTCGGCTTTAATGAAAATCGCGCCAACACGTTGCTCATCGAAGCCGGGTGTTTCACCGGCAAAGTCGCCGAACCCATTTTGGGGCGTCAGGCGAAATTCGAAGTGCTGGTGGAATTGCGCGCCCGATTGGGCCTTGTGCGCGAAGCGACGATGGCGGTCGGCGACGGCGCCAACGACCTCGCGATGATCGTTGAGGCCGGCCTCGGCGTCGCCTTTCACGCCAAGCCTGCGGTTGCAGCGGCCGCGCACGCCCGCATCGACCACGGGGACCTCACCGCGTTGCTGTTCGCGCAAGGCTATCGCCGCAGCGAGTTCGTCGTTTGATCGCGTGGCGCGCGTCAGCGTCGTTGAACTCGCGCCAGAGGCAGATATGGAAACTACTTCAACGGCAGCGGCACGAAGCTTTTGTCGTCGGTCGGCGTCGCCACAAACAGCAGTGCGCTACGACGTCCCTGCGCCTTTAGTTCTTCGAGTTTCTTCGTCACCTCTTCAGGCTTCGAGACTGTCTGCTGATTGATTTCGAGAATCCGAAATCCCGGCTGCAAGCTCTTCTCAGCCGCGTCCGAGTTCGGCTCGACACTGGTGATCACGACGCCCTCCGCGCCGTCCTTGATGTTGAAGCGACGGCGAATATCGCTGTTGACGGCGGAGAATTCCATGCCCAGCGCCTTCTGCACGACGCTGCGTGGCGGCGTTGCATTGCCGCCGCTGCGGCCTTCGGGCGTCAGGGCAGCCTGTTTCTCACCGTCTTCGAGGCGCCCGAGTTTAACCTTGACGTCGACTTCCTTGCCATTTCGCATCAGCGTCACGCTGACGTCCTTGTCGACAGGCGCAGCCGCGACAAGCTTCGGCAGCGCGCGAGAATCCTCAACATTCCTGCCGTCAAATTTCACGATCACATCGCCCGACTTTATGCCGGCTGGCTTGGCCGGGCCTTTGTCGTCGACACCTGCCACCAGCGCGCCGTGCGCCGAGCCGAGGCCAAGACTTTCCGCAATGGACTCGTCGACATTCTGGATGCGCACGCCGAGCCAGCCGCGCCGGGTTTCGCCAAATTTTTGCAACTGGTCGATAACCGGCATCACGGTTGCCGCAGGCGTCGCAAAGCCGATGCCGACCGAGCCGCCCGACGGTGACAGGATCGCCGTATTCACGCCGATGACGTCGCCATCCATGTTGAACAGCGGCCCGCCGGAATTGCCCTTGTTGATGGAGGCGTCGGTCTGGATGTAGTCGTCGTAGGGACCGCTCTGAATGTTGCGGTTACGCGCCGAAACAATGCCGGCGGTAACGGTGCCACCCAGACCAAAGGGATTGCCGACCGCCACCACCCAGTCGCCGACGCGCATCTTTTCGCTGTCGCCGAATTTGACGGCTTTTAGTGGCTTTTCCGACTTCACCCGCAACACGGCGATGTCGACCTTCGTGTCCTTGCCGACAACCTCCGCCTTCAGGCGCCTGCCGTCCGTGAAAATGACCGTGACTTCCGTCGCGTCGGCAATGACGTGATTGTTGGTGATGACGATGCCCGAGGCGTCGATGACAAAGCCGGACCCCAGAGAGTTCGAGCGGCGTTGCCGCGACGGCGGCGGGGTGCCGTTGTCGCCGGGCTGCTGGCGTCGGCGAAAAAACTCTTCAAACAGGTCGTCGAACGGCGTGCCTCCCGGCGCACCCGGAGTTGCGCCAGGTCCATTATCGCTCCCCCCGCCACGCCGATCCTCCACCGTCTGCGAAGCCGAAATGTTCACCACGGCATCACTGACGTTGGAGGCGAGATCCGCCAGCGACTCCGGCCCGCGCGCCAGCCCAGGCGTCGCCATTATCAAGACTGCAAAGGCGGCTGCGACGGCGCGCCCCCGGCGGGCGTTGCGCGACCCCTTGGCGCCAGCGTTATTGGCGTCAGCGTAATTGGCAGCAAGCATGTAATATCTCCGTTCATCATGCACGGGTGCACCGGCCCGATCTGGGTCCGTCGTATTCCAGTCAGTCGCCAAATCATGGCGGCAGCGCGGCGACAGCCTCACAACTCCCCGTGATCCCGCGAATTACTTCGCCGGCTTGGCGTCAGGCTCCTTCGCCCGTCCAAAAAACCGGAAGAAATCCGAATTCGGGCTCATCACTATTCGCGTATCGTGCGACTTCAATCCGGTCTCATAGGCTTGCATCGAGCGGTAGAACGCGAAAAATTCCGGGTCCTTGCCGTAGGCGTCGGCGAAAATGCGGCTGCGGTCCGCCTCACCCTGGCCGCGAACCTTATCGGCTTCCTGCTGGGCGGTTGCGCGAAGCACCACGACGTCGCGATCGGCCTTTGCGGTTATACGTTGCGCTTGCTCACTGCCTTGCGCCCGGAACTCCGCCGCTTCGCGTTGCCGCTCCGCCTGCATGCGGCTGAAGACCTTCTCTGAAATCTGCCGTGGCAGGTCGGCCCGGCGAATCCGCACATCCATGATGGCGACGCCGAATTTTTGCGCCTCAGCGTTCACCAGTCCGCGGATACGCACCATCAGTTGCGCTCTTTTTTCGCGGACGATTTCCTGCTGCGTGGCTTCGCCGAGCACCTGCCGCACTGCGGAGTTGAGCACGTTGCCAAGCTGGCTGTCGGCGTTGCGCGGCGTCCCCACGGACTGATAGAACTTCAGCGCATCAACGATGCGGTAACGCAGGAATGAATCGACTTCGAGGCGGTTACTGTCATTCGCCAGCACCTCCTGCTTGGCGGATTCCACATCGAGGATGCGATTGTCGAGATAGACGACATTCTCGATGAACGGCGTTTTGAAATGCAGCCCCGGCTCCTTCACCACTGTGCGCGCTTCGCCGAAACGCAAGACGAGGGCTTGCTGGGTCTGGTCCACGGTGAAGAGGGTGCTGGCTGCAACAATCAGCACGACAACCAAAAGGGCGAGGCCGGCGAAGGCTGAAAACGACGCCTTCATCGCACCGCTCCCTGTGTCGGGGTGCGCGGCGCGGCCGCGCCCGTGTCATTCAGTACGCCGAGCGGCAGGTAAGGCACGACGCCGGGCCCGCCGGCGCTTTGGTCAATGATCACCTTGTTCATGCCCCCGAGCACGCGCTCCATGGTTTCCAGATAAAGCCGTTGCCGCGTCACCGCCGGCGCCTTGTTGTATTCCGTGTACACCTGATCGAAGCGGGACGCCTGTCCATTGGCTTCCGCGACGGTTTGCTGGCGATAGGCTTCCGCCTCCTGGGTAATCCGGGCGGACGCGCCGCGAGCTTCCGGCACCACCTTGTTGGCGTAGGCTTCGGCCTCGTTGCGCATGCGGTCCTGATCCTGCTGCGCCGCCGTCACATCGCGAAAGGCGGCGATCACCTGTTCGGGCGGATCCACCGACTGCAACTGCACCTGGACGATTTCGACGCCGGCATTATAGTCGTTGAGCACCCTCTGGGTGAGCTCCTGAACGGCGGGCTCGATCAGTTTGCGTTCCGTGACGATGCGCTGGAACTGCGTCCGCCCGACGACCTCGCGAATGGCGCTTTCCGCCACTGCCTTGATGGTTGACTCGGGACGCCGCACGTTAAAGGCAAAATCCTCGGGTTTGCTGCGGTCAATCTGCCAGATCACGACAAATTTGACGTCGGCGATGTTTTCATCGCCGGTCAGCATCAGGCTTTCTTCGGGAACATCAATCGTCGCCTGAGAGCCGGTGCGCCCGTCGACACGCGCCGCGAAGCCGACGCTGATGCTGTTGCGCACCTCGACCGGCAGCTTGATGACCCCGCCGACCGGGTACGGCCAGTTGTAATGCAGGCCGGAGCCGACTTTGGCATTGTACCGGCCAAACAGCGTTTTCAGCGCCATCTCACTGGGTTGCACCGTGAACAGACCCGTGGCCACCCACAACCCAACGCCGACAACCGCCAGCAACGCCAGCCCCTTGCCGCCAAATCCCGCGCCGCCGCCTGGCAACACCTGCCGCAACCGGTCCTGGCCCCGCCGCAGGAACTCTTCGAGGTCCGGCGCGGACGGACCGGGCCCCGCCCCCGTCGGCCCTTGGCCCCACGGACTTTTCGGGTTTGGCTTCCACGGCCCGCCGCCACCACCATTGTTGTTCCAAGGCATATAAAACCCTCGTTCAGCCCTTCGGGCTGCGGCAGCGCAAACTTGACTACAAGGCTTGCAAAACTCGACTTCAAGGCAAGACTTCATTTCGAGGCATGCAAAACCTGACCTGCAAGTATGCTGCGCCTTGACGTTTTTCAACCAGTCGCGGCGCTTCTATCACAGCGCTCAAGGGTGACGAAGCTAAATCCCGCCGCATCGCCTGGGCCGGCTGCATGGGCCTGCCGCGACGTCTCGCGCCAAACCGCCGGGTCGAGCCGGGGAAACCGCGTGTCGCCGGACGGCTCGAGATCGATTTCAGTCAGCACGATACGATCCGTTCGCGACAGCAACTGTCGATAAAGTTCGCCGCCGCCAGCAAGGATCACCTCACTGGCGCCCATGGCTGCCGCCCGCTGTTGCGCCAGCGCCAACGCCGCTTCAAGCTCGTGGGCGACCCAAACGCCGTCGGCGGCGAAATGCAGATCGTGCGTCAGAACGATGGTTTCACGCCCCGGCAGCGCTTTGCCAATCGAGGCGAACGTGCGCCGGCCCATCAGCATGGGCTTGCCCAAGGTCGCCAGCCTGAAATGGCGAAGATCGCTCGGCATGCGCCAGACCAGACCCTTGCCGTCGCCAATGACGCCGTTCCGCCCGACCGCGACTACGATAACCAATTGCGCCATGGCGGCGCCGCGATGGATCACCATCGACTACACCGCAATCG
>JAYTTW010000089.1:0-8800 GCA_043744855.1 Hyphomicrobiales bacterium | reverse complement strand
GCGCGGCGTCAGGCAAGAAATTCGGCGACATCCTGCGCTCGGTACTGAATTCGCTAACCACCAAAGCGATCAACGGCCTGACCAGTTCGCTGTTCGGCGGCTCCGGCGGCAACGGCGGCATTCTCAATCTCGCCTCGCTCTTCAGCGCCGGCGGAGGCGGCGGGGCGGGCGCTCCGCTCCAATTGTCGGGGGCCACGCTGGCCGGTAACGGCGGCGGTTTTATAAGCTCCATTTTGAGTTTGGTTGGTCACGATGACGGCGGCTACATTCCGTCGAACCGGTGGGGCATCGTCGGCGAGCGCGGCGCGGAAATCGTGCGCGGCCCTGCGCAGGTCACAGGCCGGCTGCGCAGCCGCGATCAGCTCGACGGTATGTCCGGCGGTCGCGCGCAAGTGCAGATCAACAACTACGGCGCGCAGGTCTCGACCAAGCAAGAGCGCGGCGTCACCATCGTCGACGTGCACGCCATCGTCGATGACCGTCTCAACGCCAACAATTCCGCCGAGGAAGCGCGCCTCGGCGCCAAGAAAATGCGGGCGGTCTGATTCATGGTGGACGCGCCGATCACCGACTGGCCGGCGCAACTGCGGCCCGAAACCATCGCCATGGGCGAAATCGCGGGGCGCTTTGCCGGTCCCAAGC
This sequence comes from Hyphomicrobiales bacterium, assembly GCA_043744855.1. GTDB lineage: Bacteria > Pseudomonadota > Alphaproteobacteria > Rhizobiales > Beijerinckiaceae > Terripilifer. The sequence goes on along the minus strand of JAYTTW010000089.1, from coordinate 8,158 downwards.
CGCTCGGCTTCGGCGCCGGGCAAACATGGGCCAGCGACGCCGGGACGTGGCGCATCCGCCTCGTCAATATTCCGATGACCGACCTCTATCAGCGCATCCGCGCCTGGCGCGCCGTGCGGGCGCGCATGCTGACGATTCAGCCGGTTATCAACATTCCCTTGTTCGACCAGATACGCTCGCCGCGCAATCGCCTGCGCCTGGGCTCCGGCAGCTCAACGACGCATTTTTCCGACACCTCAACCTTTGATGACACCACCGTCTTTTCAGGCGATGCTACCGACTGCACCCTTGCCGCAGACAGCGTGGCCCGCTCCACCTCGATCCGCGTTAATTTATTCAACGGCATCGCTCTTGGCGCCGGCGATCTGATCGGCTTCGGCGGCGATGGCGAGCGCAAGCGCGCCCACATGATCGGCGCGGCGCGCAAAGAGGACGATGGCACTTTCACGCTGCTCGGCCTGTGGCCGACGATTCGGTTGGGGCTGCCAGCGGGCACCCGCGTCGAGACAGAAAACCCAATGGTCGCCTGCGTGCTGACCAACTCTGCGGGTCTTGATCTCGAAATACGGCTCGGCCTGAAGGCCGTGGCTACGCCGGAATTCGCCGAAGCGCCAGACTTCCAGGCGGCGCTGTCATGACACTCGATGACGTCATGGACAGCGTGACATTGGCGCAGACGGTAAAAGCACCGCGCTGCGTGATTATGTACTTCGCCAGCGGCACGGTGCGCCTGTGGGAGGGCGTCGGCAATCTCGTGGCCGGCGGGCAGACCTTTAACGGCATCGGCGCGCTCGGCGAAATCAACGGCAACATCCAGATGGGACCGGGCGCCGCCACCGAACCCGTCACGTTGTCGCTGGCGCTCAAAGCCAGCATGATCTCGCTGGCGCTGGCGCAGCCGCGCGCTGAATACCGCCTGCGCCTTTGCCAGATCGGCTGTATTCCGCTCGGCGGCCCGGAAGGGCAGGAATGGCTCGCCGCCATGGACCCGTTCATCTTCGGCACCTATCTGATGGACACCCTCGACCGCGATATCGACTCCGAAACGTCGACGGGCACCGCGCATCTGAAACTCATTCCCGAAACCGGCGACAAACATTTTCCGCCGGCCGGACAGATCAGCGAAACTGACCAGAAGCGGCGGTTTGGCCCGAATGAGACATCGACCGACCGCATGGCGTTGTATCGGCTTGGTATGACGTTGCAGTTTTGAAGGGGCGAATGGTGAGTAGCGAATAGCGAATGATTTTTACTCGCCTCAAATAGCGAATGGCGAGTGGCGAATAGACCTTCACTCGCTATTCGCCACTCCCTATTCACCGCTCCCCCCACTCGCCCCCAAAGGCCCCCCTTGAACACGCAAACCTTCATGTGCGCCACGCGCTGGGCGCGCGACACGCTGTGCTGCGACGTGGCGATCGCGCGGCTGCGGCTTGCCGGCCACGACGTGAGCCTGGCGCGTGACGAGGCGCTCGCCATCCAGGCCGAAGGCCGCGTGCTGGCGGAGGCGCTCCGCATGGGGCGCTCGCTCGGGCTGGCGCGCACGGAGAGCCCGGAGAATGGCGACGTGGTGGTTATCCGCACCCCCGAGGGGCGGGAAGCGATGGCGCTCGCCGTGGAGGCGGGGTGGGTGGCTTCCATTCATGCCGGGCGCGCCTCGTTTTCGCGCGACTGCGAAGTGCTGGCGGCATGGTCCGTGCCGTGGGGGCTGCCATGCCAGAATTAATAGTTCCGGCCGTCATTGCGGCCTTCGCCGCCATCGATATCGCCATCACACCGACCGTCGCGCTGGTCATCGCGCAAATCATCGTCACCGCCGCGCTGGTCGGCCTGCAATACGCGCTGCGGCCACGCCCCGGCAAGGGCGCGCCGACTTCGAGCACCGTGACGGGATCGGGTGCGCCGCGTTTCCGCGCCTACTTCACCCACGCCGTCATGGGCGTGGCGCGTTTCTGGGAGGTCGATACAACCCCGCTCGGCTATGGCATGGGCTATTCGCTTATCGTCAACTGCGACCGCTTCGCCGCCATCTACCAGATTGAAATTGACGGCCGCAAATTCGCTCCGGCGACACAGGCCGTGCAGGACGCCGGCGGGCCGCACTGGCAGTCGTTCACCCCGAACATGAACATCAACTTTGAGCTCGCCAACATGGACCCGGCGGGCCGCTATTCGCGCCTGCTGCATTATGGTTTTCCCGTTCTGGAGCCGGTCACCGCGACGTGCAAGGGGTTCGCCTGCGTCCACTTCCTGATGATCGCCGGCGAGGCCAAATACAAAGGCACACTGTTCCCCAACGGCGCGCATACGCAGATTCGCATTACCGGAAATTTCACGCCGGTGTGGGACCCGCGCGATGTCACTCAAATCAGGGCTGATCCCTCGACGTGGAAAGTCTCCTCCAACCCGATTATTCAGGCCGCAGATTATGTCACCCACGCCGACGGCATGCGCCGCAGCGACGATCGCGTCGCCTGGGACACGGTCATCGCGGCCGCCAACGTCTGCGACACCCTGGTGCAGGGCCGCCTCGGCGGCGCTCTTGTCATGGAAAAGTTCGCCCAGTGCGCGCTTGAATATTCGTTCGACGAAAAACCCAACGATGTGCTGGCGCGTTTTATGGCGACGTGCATGGGCAGCTGGTACACCGACACCCAAGGCCGCATCGCCTTCCGCATCGCCCAGTGGCAGCCGCCGCAGTTCACCTTGACCGACACGGACTTTGCGGCGTTCTCGTTTTCCGACATCGAAAGCTGGGAGACGGCGGTTAACCAGGTCCGCGCCACCTACACGGAGCCGGCGCGGGATTATGGCGCGTTGCGCGCCCCCATCGCGTCAAACGAAGCCTTGATCGCCAGCGACGGGCTGCACGTGCTCGAGCTCAACCTCAAGGAAGTGCAGTCGCCGTCGCAGGCCTACCGGCTGGCCAACCACTTCCTCGTCACACACAGCGATGCGGACACGCTCATAATGACCCTGGTGCCCCGGGCTCTGCGCCTCGCCTGGGAAATCCGCAAGAACGGCCGCGTCGTCATCAACATCGCCAGCAACATCTATCCCGAACTGAACCAGTCGTGGGAGGTGCTGATGCTGACACCCACGGGCGTCGGTCTGGCGCGCTGGAACGCCTCGTTGCGCGAAATCCGCGAGGACATGTTCGCCAACGTCGTGCCCGACACCGACCCCGTGGGCTCGCTGCCGCTCTCGTCGGTCGCGACGCTCACCGCGCCTGTCATCACCGTGACCGTCGCGTCGGGCAGCGACGTCATCCAGATCGTCGCCACGTCGGCCGATGTCTCGTGGTCGCTGCAAGGCCAGTATCGCCTGGCCGGCGCAACCGACTGGCTGGATATGGCGAATTTTGGTCGCCTCACCACGCAAAGCCCTGATCTCGGTCCGGGGACCTACAATGTGCAAGCCAACTGGGTCACGCCCCAAGGCCGCCAGTCGCCCGCCTCGACAGGCAGCGCCACCATAGCCGCCTCTCCGGTGCCGGCCGCCCCTGTGGCCCTCGTGGCGGCCACCAGCACGTCGCTGGCGGCTCTGACAGGCACCGCGGCCAACGACACCCACACCGCGGCGCTGCAATTCTGGGTCGCCGCAAGTGGCGCCGGCTTTGGCGCGGCGGCGCACGCCAACGCGCAGGTCTACTGCGTCGCCAACCAGAGCGTGACGACGAACTACAGCCACAGCGCGGCGACGCTCGATTTCTACGTCACCGCGCGCAATTCAGGCGGCGCGGACTCAACGCCGTTCGGGCCCGTCAGCGCGACGATTCCTTAGCGAGTAGCGAATAGCGAATGGCGAGTGGCGAATAGACCTCACTCGCTACTCGCTACTCCCCATTCGCCACTTCCCACTTCGACACTCCCTCCCACCACGGATAACTCCCATGCTGTTCCGTAAATTCCGCGCGGCGCTTTCGCTTGCTTTGGCGGTCCTCACGTTGTCGCTGCTGGCGCCGGTCGCGCCGGCGCGCGCGCAGTTGTTTACCTATTTCACGATCAGAGAATCCTTCGAGTATTCATTCCGGGAACACGAAATCGACGGCGACGATACGTCCCCGAAACATTTTCCCATCAAGGCCGATATCCGCAAGCTCGGCACAACCCTTGCCGGCGCTGTATCGACGCTGTTCGGCTCGCAGGCGGCCGGCACAAATCCCGGCTTTCTGACGCAGGCGATTCTGTACTCGAAGCTCGCTTATGCCGATGGCACTCTAGGGACGGTTTGGAAGGACACCACGCTCCCCAACAATGGAGTCTACCTGAAGGTTGGCGCGTCGGGCTCCGGCTCGTGGTCGCAGCTCTCCAACACGTTGTTTGCGCTGCCGCCAACCCTGACCATTGCGCCGCTCAACGTTCTCGCCGGCTGTGTCGCCTCGACCGCAACCGTCACAGGAACGACCGCCGCGCCGATCCTGACCTTCAACATCCCCGCCTGCGGCATCAACGGCCCGGTTGGCCCGACAGGCCCGCAGGGGGCGCAAGTCTCGGTTCCTGGCCCGATCTACGCCACCACAGCGGCGGGCCTCGCCGGCACGACCAACGGGCAGTATTTCGCGATTCCCTCGCCGACTGTCGGTGGCCTGTTCGACTTCTATCTGAACAACACCGGCGCGGCTGTCCTCAAAGGCACGACGGCGGACGAATCGCAGATTGTCATCAATCAAGCCGCCATCGCGACTCTGCAAAGCACCGCGTCTCAAGCCGGATACAACACCGGCGACAGTTTCCCGGGCGTGAATGTGGGCACGACGGGTTCGGCCTATTTCGACACCACAAAGAGCCTCTACTATCCGCAGCGCACCGTCGCCGGCTGGTCGCCGGCAATCCCCTACACGAGCCTGACCGCAGCGCCACCCTACGCGGTTGATTTTCGCTTCGGCACGACGTTCCCCGGTATCGCGTTCTCGCGGGCAACCATCGCGACGAATGCTTATTACACGGACGCGCCCGGCGCGGCCTATCAGTCGTTTGCCGCAAACCGTCCTGTTGTCCGCGCCGATTTGGGCATGGGCAACTTTATCGCCGCGACGAACTATTTTCTCGGTTCAACGACGCCGGCAACGCAGACAATCACGTTGACGGCTGGCGATTACGTGATGACCGGCAACGGCACGGGCACGTTGGCGGTCGCGGCGGGAACCGCGACTTGCACCGGCTGCGGCACGATTGCGACGCTGCAAGGCGGCAAGCTAAACTTCACCGTTACCGCTGGCACTGTCACGGCGACCGTCACGGGCACAGCCAACTGGGCGCAGATTGAAGGGAAAGATTTTCTCGGGCGCATTGGCCCGACGCCGCTTATCGTGACGCTCGGCACGGCGGTAACGCGCGCTGCTGATGAGGCAATCCTGTCCGGCACTTTGCTTTCCACCCTGCAAGGCACGTCGGGAACGATGAAATTCGAGACTGCCGGCGTGAGCGGCGGCGGGGTTACTGTAAGCATCCTGTCCGTTAATGCAGGCCGGGAAATGCTCTATTTTGGCAATTCCACCAAGTTTAACTATTACGACGGCACGAACTACTTTGAAGTTCCGTCTGGAACCGACTTTGCGACGGGTCGCCATCGCGCCGGGGTGAAGTGGTCGCCGGGGCAGATGAAGTCTTTCGCCGGGCCATCGGCGGTTCAGACAAGCGCGTGGTCGTTCAACAACGGCGTTGCGGTCACGTCGGCGCACGTCGGCGGCATCGACACTTATGCGCAGACTGGGCTGAACGGCTGGCTTGTCCGCATTGAAGCGTTTCCGTACGAGCAAACCGACGCTGATTTTGTCGCTACGTCGTCTGGCGCGTCGGCGGGACGGCAGGATTTCTTTTCCAACTACTCATCGACGAGCCTGCCGAAATATCGTCTCGCCCGCTCGCTAACGGCGGCTGGAATAAGCGATACAATCGTTGTTGTCGCGGGTGACTCGACTTCGGTTGGCACGGTTCCGGCGACAAACTTCCGCACGTCGTCATGGCCTGCTGTCATGGCCGGTTTAATGCAGACGCAACTTGCGTCGCAGGGCATAACCCGCGTCTCGACCGATTCATGGTTTGGCTATTCGCCGAACACGGCAACGCCAAGCGTTTACGATACGCGCATCACGGAGTCTGGAACGACAGCGCCCTACGGCCTCGCCCTTGGCGGCGACGTGCTGAAACTATCGCCGGGCGCGCGTCGATGCTTTGCGCCAACGCTTTCCTCGGATAGCTACAGGGTTTGGTATTACAACGGCGTCAACGTATTCACGTCGAACCCCTACGGGCAGTTCACGATTACCGATGGCGTCGGTGGGACGGTTCTGGCGACGGTCAACGCCACGTCGACGCCGGGGCTTGCCAGCAGCACCGTGACGTACACGGCTGGCGCGCACACGCTGTGCATCAACGCCGTGGGTGAGACGCATATCTCTGGCGCGCGTTCGTGGCTTTCGACGGTCAAGGAAATCGCCATCCTTGTGATCTCGCGGTCGGCTTTCGCCACGTCGAACTTCGTGCAGGGCGGCGGATCGTTTGAAGGGTCATTCACCGCCGCAATCCCCGGCCTCGGCGCGAATGCGATGATCGATGCACTATCCATCAACGACGCCAACAATGGCGCGACGCCGACGCAGGTCTATGCCGACAAGCAAACCCTCGCCAACACAGTCATGCCTACTGGCGACATGCTCTACATGACCGGCGCGCCGACAAACTTTGGCGTCGGTGGCAACGCGACTGCGGCGGTGCAGATCGCCATCAACGCGGCCATGCGCGCTGCCGCCTACAAGAACGGCGCACCGTTCATCGACATGTATGCGCGCTACGGCGGCGCTGCTGGCTACGCGACATACGCTGCCACGCTCTACTACGACACCATCCACTTCAACGCCGCCGGGTACGCCGACATGGCTCCGGGCCCCGCGTCGATCCTGTCGCAATAACTGGAGCGCAACTTCGCGCCCCCTCTGAAATCAAGGAGTCCCTCATGCGCTTCCTCCTCGCTGCGGCAGCGATCCTGTGCGGGTTATTGTCCGGGTTATCCTCTGCGCGCGCACACCATCGCGCGCCTCGCCCAGGGCCGCCCCTGCAACTCTCCGGCGCGCTGCTCGCCACCGCCTCGCACTACATCGGCGCGCGCAACCCGACGGGGTTTCACGGTCCGTGGTGCGGGGCGTTTATGGCGATGGTGGCAAGACGTGCGGGCCGCGCCTCTCCAAAAGGCCCGCGCCTTGCCGCCAACTGGCGCACGGCGGGACACGCGACACACCCACGCGTCGGCGCTGTCATGGTGATGCGCCATCACGTCGGCATCGTCGCCAGAATCGAGCACGGCAGAGTGCTGCTGATCTCCGGCAATCACTCCCACCGCGTCGGCCTCGGTTGGTACGCGGTGAGCCGCGCCATCGCTTTCAGGAGCGTCTGATGCAAACGAATTTTCAGAACTGCCTGACGTTCACGCTGCACGAGGAGGGCGGGTTTGTGAACAACCCAAAAGACCCCGGCGGCGCAACATCTCTCGGCGTCACGCAGCACACGCTTTCGGCATGGCGGCGCAAGCCGGTGTCCGTGGCAGACGTGAAGAACCTCTCGCTCATTGAGGCCGGGCAAATCTACCGTGCGCTGTATTGGGATCATATCGGCGGCGACACACTTCCCGCAGGTGTCGATCTCATGCTGTTCGATATTTCCGTCAACAATGGCGTTGGCCGCGCGATGACATGGGCGCGCGAGACGATGCTCATGGGGTCAATCGCTCGCATTCAGGCGCTGGATAAACGTCGCTGCGGATTTTGGCGCATTCTACGAACCTTCCCGATATTCGGCAAAGGATGGATGGCGCGCGAGCGGGCCTGCTTTGCAGTCGCAATGAAAATGGTGAAACCAACCTGAAAGGTGAAACATGAGCAATCAAGATACTGGCAATCCCCAAGGCTCCTATGCTGGCGTTCCCGCGCCGGTCATTACAGCGTTGCGCTATCTCGGCACGTTCGTCGGCGGTGCTATCACCGTTGCGGCAGGCATCAACGTCATCACGCCAGACGTAGCGCACAAGCTGACTGACGCGCTCCCGGCGCTGATTAACGGCCTGACAACGGTTGCTGGCGCGCTGTCCACCATCGCGGGGATTGCGCTGGCGGCTTATGGCACATGGTCGTCAACCCGCAGGGCGCGCATTGCCGCTGTCG
>JAYTTW010000088.1:0-8815 GCA_043744855.1 Hyphomicrobiales bacterium | reverse complement strand
CTCACGCAAGGTGCGCCGCCGCGCCGCCTGAGCTCGCGAAAAGTTGCGGTAGCGCAAATGACCGTTGTCGTTATGCTACCGGATGGAAAATTTTAATCTGCTGACCAGGTTCTGCGCCCGATTTCTGCCGCGCGTGGCTCGCGGGCTTCTCGCGGTGTGCGTACTGGGGCCGCTGGCCGCCGCTGCGCAGCCCGCCGACAATGCACGTCGCGGCGCGCCGCCGGCGCGTAACGGCGAAGCAACAACGGGCGAGGCGGCGAGGGGCGAGGCGGCGCGTCCACCTGCGGAGGCGCGCCCCGCCTTGCCGGCTGACGCCACGACGCACCACAAGATTACGCTTGCAGGACAATCGCGCGACTTCACAGCGACGGCAGGGACAATCCGGTTGTTCAACGCCGACAATGGCGCGCCACAGGCCGACCTCGCTTACATCGCGTTCCGGCTGGATGGCGTCGAGGCGCGGCAACGACCGGTGAGTTTCGTCTTCAACGGCGGACCCGGTTACGCGTCGGCCTGGCTCAACCTTGGCGGGCTCGGCCCTTGGCGATTGCCGATGGACGGCGCGGCGTTGGCGCCATCGGCGCCGCCCGGAATAATCGACAATCCCGACACGTGGCTTGAATTCACCGATCTGGTTTTCATCGATCCCGCAGGCACCGGATACAGCCGCGTGCTCGGCAACGAGGAGGTGCGCAAATCCCTGTGGAGCGTGAACGGCGACATCGCTTCGTTGTCGGTTTTCGTGCGTCGATGGGTCGAGGCCAACGGCCGCGGCGCCTCGCCAAAGTTCATCGTTGGCGAGAGCTATGGAGGTTTTCGGGCGCCGAAAATCGCTCGCAACCTGCAAACCGATCAGGGGATCGGCGTTGCCGGTTTGGTGATGATTTCGCCGGTGCTGGATTTTTCGCGCTTCGATGTGGCGGGTTCGCCGTTTCAGGATGTGGCGCGGCTGCCCGCCTACGCGGCAAGTGCGCGGGAACGCAAGGGCGCGGTGACACGCGACGATCTGCAAAGCGTTGAGGCTTATGCGGCTGGCGAATTCCTTGTTGATCTCGTCAAGGGCGTCAACGACAAGGCGGCTGTGGCGCGCATCAGCAAGCGCGTCAGCGATATTACCGGGCTCGATCCGGGGCTCGTCGAGCGCGCCGGTGGACGCGTTCCCGTCAGCCTGTTTCTGCGCGAGATCAATCGTGGCGGCGAGGGCGAGCCGGCCCGCGTGTCAAGCCCCTACGACGCCAGCGTTACAACGCTCGACGCCGAGCCCACGGGGCAATCCCACGGCGGCGATGACGCTTTCCTCAACGGCCTGCATGCGCCAATTACGCAAGCCATGGTCGATCTGTATCGCAACCGCCTCAACTGGACCGTTGAAAACGGGCGCTATCTCTTCGTCAACGAACAGATCGGCCGCAATTGGGAGGGCCGCAATCGCGCCGAAGCGGTGTCTGACCTGCGACGCGCGCTGGCGCTCGATCCCAATCTGCGCGTGCTGGCGACGCATGGACTGACCGATCTGGTGACGCCATATTTCGAGACCAAGATGGTGCTCGACCAGATCCCTGATTTTGGCGCGCCGCAACGCTTGCGCCTCGTTGTCTATCCCGGCGGCCACATGAGCTATACGCGCGACGCGACGCGAAAAGCCATGCGCGAGGATGCGCGCAAACTTGTTGAAGGCGAAAAGCGCTGAGGCGATGCGAGGTTTGCGACCGCTTCAGTTGACCCTGCCCGGCGCGTTAGCCTGCGTGCGCGTCGCCATTTCGTTGAAGCAGGCGAGCGCGGCTTTGACGATGCCAGCCGCCAGCGCGGCGCCGGCGCCCTCGCCCATGGAAATGCCGAGATCGAGCAACGGCGTCTTATTGAGACGCGCAAGGGCGCGGGCGTGCGCGCCGCCGGGCGCCACATGGCCGGCAAGACAATGATCGGCGCTGCCGGGCGCTGCGGCGTCGAGCACACACGCTGCGGCGGTGACGACGATGCCGTCGAGGATCACCGGCACGCGTTCCATGCGCGCCGAGAGGATCGCGCCGACACAGGCAGCGATGTCGCGACCGCCGAGCCGCCGCAAAATCTCAAGGGGATCGGCGAGATGACCATGGTTTAGCGCGACGGCGGTCTCGACAGCTGCGATGCGGCGGGCGCGCAGGGCGTCATCACCGTCGTCCGCCACCCATTGGAACGCGGCGCCGCCGTACAGGGCGTGCAGCACGGCGGCAGCAACTGTGGGACCGCCAACGCCACTGTGGCCGAGGCACAGCAGGTCCGCGCCGCCGGCGACGGCTTCCATGCCGAAGGCTATCGTCGCCGCGCAAGCCGCTTCGTCGAAGGCTGCGGCGTGGGTGATATCGGGCGTCGGTAAATCGAGCGCCAGTTCGAACGCTTTGAGCCCCAGACCGAAGCTGGCGCAAATCTGGTTGACCGCGCCGCCGCCCGCCGCATAAGTCTCCAGCATGGCGCGCGTCAGGGCTTGCGGATAATTCGACACGGACTGCGCGGCAACCCCATGGGTGGCGGCGAATATCGCGACCAGCGGTTGCGCGACGGTGGGCCGCGAACGCGCCTGCCAGGCCGCCAGCCATTCGACGAGTTGTTCGACGCGGCCAAGACTGTTGGCGGGTTTGACCAGTTCGGCCTGGCGGGCGCGCACGTCCTCGACGCAGGTTTCGGCGGCGGGCGGCAGCAAAACAAACAGCTCGCGGATATCGTCGAACGGCAGGCCGGAAGTGGCCATGAGAAACTCCTGTAAGCGCTAGCTTCTGGCAGGGAAAATCATGCACGTGGTCCGCGTTGCTGCGACATGGCGTTGCCCACGGACGGAGCGATGTTGAACCGGGTCGTGTCCTAGTACCCGGAATCATAGATTCCGGGTACGTCGTTTTTGTTGAAGTATCCACTTATCATCTCTAGAAAGCGCGTCACTGCGTGACCCACTTTCTTCCGATGGTGGGTACTAGCGCGGCGTTACATCTTTCAGGCGCAGCGCGTCGTACTCGGCGCGAACGACATCGCTGCCATAGAGGCGCTCGAGGCGGCGCACCGTGAAATGGCCATGGGCAATGGCCTGAAAATGGTCGACAAACGCGTAGTTGACCGCTGCGCCGCCGACAGCGCCAAGCAACGGCACCATCTGCGCCGCCGCTTTCTGCGAGACGACGACGCCAAAGCGCGCGGCGATCATGGCGATGAGTTTCACCAGAACCGGCGCGTTCACGTCAACGGCGCCTTTCTGCAACATGTATTTCGCCGCCTCGGCGACGGTTTGCGCGAGAAAAGCGCGGATGGCGAAATAGCCGCCCTCGACCTCGGCTTCGTTGGGCGCGTGTCCGCCAAGCGCGAACACCTGCAGACAGGCCAGCGCCGTGTCGGGCGTGCGGATGTCCTCGCCCTCGGCGCGCGCGATGTCGGCGATCGAGCGCAACATCAGCACGGTCGAGGCCGGTAATTCCACCGGCAATGCGACGAAGCCAAAAGCCCCGCCAAGCGCGCCGGAGCCCGCCGCCAAAGCCTTGTGCAGCTTGTGCGAGGCGGGGCGGGGACGCGCATCCATGCTGCGCAAGGTGGTGCGCAACGCCACGCGAAGCGCCATCGTGGTGGCGCGGGTGGCGATGGCGCGGGCGGAACGCGGCAACAGGCTGCCGGCCAACTCAATTTGCTTGCCGAGCAGATTGGTAAGGCGGGCCGCAAGGCTCCTGTGTTCGAGCAGGTCGACGGCTCGCGCAAGGGCGGCAGCGTCGGCTGCGGAGAGGCGCTGGGGCATGAGGGGGGTTCCGGCGGGCATGAGGGGTAATGTGGCGCCGGCGACGCTTGGCGCCAAGCGCTGGAGGCCGCGTACAGGGCTGGAGATGGCGACCTGGGGATGCCGCAGCGGCAAAAAAGTTGCGGCGTTAACGTTTTCCCGGAGGCCGAATTAACCAGCTTTGACCGGCTCGTGGTCCACCGCACCCGCTGCAGGGTTTAACGTTGCCGAATTTGGGCACGGGCGCGCGGAATGACCGGGCGCACGAAATCAATGGGTTACACGGAATTGCCTAAAATCCGCCAGTTTATTTTATACTTGGATTATACTTACTTCATCGGTAGTCAAAATTAATGCAATTGCGTCGAATACAACGAAATGCCTTAGATTGACTTCAAATCACGCCTGCCAATCTCGCCCTGTAACAAGAGGGGCCGACAATGATTGGCAAGTTGAGCAAGTTTTTCGGTGCAGTGGCCATTCTGGCGGCGATGTCCTCGCCGTGGCTGACCGCCAGCGAGGCGGCGGACGCCAATCCCGGTTATGTCGCGGTGATCGGCAAGACCCTGGTTCCCTGGGGCTGGGTGGATTTCTGCCATCGCTACAAGGGCGAATGCGCCAGCGCAGGCGGCCCGGTTCTCGATGTGAATTACAGCGCGGCTTCAATGAAGCGCATCCGCCAGATCAACGCGTGGGTCAACAACAACGTCAAGCCGATGTCGGACATGGACCATTGGGGCGTTGTCGACCAGTGGGACTACCCCACCGACGGTTACGGCGACTGCGAGGACTATGCGCTGCTGAAGCGCCGCCTGCTGATCAACGAGGGTTTTCCTGTCAGCGGCCTGCTGATGACGGTCGTCAAGGATGAAAAGGGCGAAGGCCACGCCGTGCTGACCGTGAAAACCAGCAAAGGTGAATACATCCTCGACAATCTCCAGGATCAAGTGCGGGCCTGGAACCAGACCCCCTACCGTTTCGTCAAACGCCAATCCCAGAGCGACCCCAACGTTTGGGTCGACCTTGGCGATCCGACGTCGCAGCCCCTCATCGTTTCGCGCTGATTTATCGCGAACGACACCTTGCGCCGGGCCTCGAGCCCGGCGTTTTTTTTGGCCTCGGCGACGAAGGAAATTTTGTAAATCGCGCAATCGGCGGCCATGGCGGCGTTGACGTGCGCGCGAAATGACCTACCTTGCAGTGGCGGCGCCCTGTGTCGCGATTTATGGAGTCCCAAAATGATGATTCGCACCCAATCGATTGTGGTGATCGCCGTTCTGGCGGGTATCGCCGCTTCGACGACGCCAGCCTCCGCGCAAGCCCTTTCTTCCAAAGAGTGTGGCGCCAAGTATCAGACGGCCAAGGCCGCAAACGGCCTCAACGGCATGAACTACTTCGATTTCCGCAAAGCCCAGTGCAGCGCCGCCGCAGCGACGCCTGCTGCTGCGGCCGCACCGGCGGCGCCGGCGGCCCAGGCCAATCCACTGCGTCCGACGCCGACCGCCGTCGCGCCGGCGAAACCGGTTGCCCCGGCTGTTGCAGCGGCGCCCGCCGCGACGGGTAACGCCGTGTTCCCGAGAGCGATCGATCCGAAGTATTCGACCTTGTCAGCCGGCAGGGGGCGCATGAAGACCTGCGACGATCAATACAACGCCAACAAAGCCAACGGCGGCAATGGCGGCATGAAGTGGATCGAGAAGGGCGGCGGATACTGGAGCGCCTGCAACAAAGCACTGAAGGTCTGATTTAACCACGTTTGCGGTGAGCGATTGAATTGGCCCGGAGCTGCATGGCTCCGGGCTTTTTCATGTCCGGGCTGTTTCATGGATGCGTCATGGGTTATGGATGCATCCCTTCACAGATGCGTTCCCCTAAACATAAGCGCTCGCCGTCGTGAAGACGCCGACGACTGCAAGAGCCAACGCGACGTACCACGGCCAGCGCTGGCCTTTGGTGATGATCGAGATGGTCGCGACAGCGATCGCCACGTGAAGAAACGTCACTGCAATGGTCAGCACGTGATGGCGGTGCAGGTGATGTTCGGCCTCGTGCAAGGCTTCCTCGGATTTGTGTTCGAGTTCCTTGGCGTCCTTCTGGATGTCGGCGCTTTCCTTGTCGTAGCGATTGGCTTGCGCGGTGTAGGCGTCCTGTTTGGCGGCATTGCCGGCAGCGCCGATCTCATAAAGATTTTTCTTGAGGCTCTTGGCTTGAAAAAACGCCCACTGGTCGCTGGCCTTGGTCTGCAAAAGCACGGCGTCGTTTTTGGACGCGCCAGCCGCGCCGGATTCAATGGTTTCAAGGCTGCCGACCGTGGCGGCGATCACCGCAAGCGCGGCGATGGTGACGGCCACGGTCGACATGAAATTGTCGCCGCTGTGGGCGACATGTTCGGCGTGTTCCATGTGTTCAAATTGTTCTGTCGGAGATTCGCTCATTGATTTTGGCTCCCGCCCTAATCCGCAGGTTTTGCGCCACCCGTCGGTGAGCGAACCTAGCGATAAAACCGGCGCCGGGATACATGCTGCGGGAAACAAGCTGTGCGGAACCGTTCCGGCCATCGCCAGGAAAGGCAAGGGGACAGCTTGATAGGACAGCTTGATGGGGACAACTTGCATTGTCGGCGCATGGACAGCAACCCTGGGCGATCCTATAACGCGTCCACTCAGGACGGGACGAGCATGCTGCAAGTTGTCGCCACAAATCTACGCAGCGCCGATTTGCGGCGCGCCATGGTCGACTGCCAAATCCGCCCGTTTGACGTGACCGATGCGGCCCTCCTCGAAGTTTTCTATGCAATGCCGCGCGAGGCGTTCCTCAGCCCTGCCAATACAGCGCTCGCCTATAGTGACGGGGCTTTGATGGACAGCGCCGGCAATCAGCAGCGCCGGTTACTCGAGCCCATGGTTTTGGCGCGGCTGTTGCAGGGGGCGGAGCTTGGCGGCGCGTGCGCTGTGCTCGATGTTGGCGGCGCGGGAGGATATTCGGCGGCGATACTCTCGCAACTTTGCAAGCGCGTTGTTGCACTTGAGAATTCGGCGGAATTTTCGCAACGCGCCGCTGCGGCCTGCGTGGCGCTTGGATGTGCCAATGTCGAGACAATCACCGGGGACCTCAACATTGGCGCGCCGGAAAAGGGGCCATTTGACGTCATTCTCGTTAATGGCGCTGTGGAGGTTGGCCTCGAAACCCTGCTCGCGCAACTGTCGCCGGGTGGGCGTCTGTTGACGATCTGCCGGGAAGCGGGCCACAGCGGCCGCGCCTGCCGGGCGACGCGATTTGATGCAATCAATGGCGGGGGAAGCGGACGCCGGCTTTTCGACGCGGCGGCTTCGACGTTGCCTGGGTTCGCGGTCAAGCCCGTATTCGCATTTTGAGGGTGGCGAAGGCGCGTCAGTTTCTATGGAGTGTCGTATTTTTGCAGCAGTTGCGCGCCGGCCGCATTTCAATTCGGGTTCGGGCCGCTTGATCGCGGGCGCCAGCCGGCGTATTGCCAGTTGCGCCTGAGGCAGACGAAAGTCAGGTATTGCGTTCAGCGTCCGTCGGGAGTTGATTTCGTTGCAGGGGTTGCGGACCGCATTTGTGAGCTTGGGCCAGACGGCGGCTGCCGCAGTCGCACGCGTCGTGACGATTTGTGTGACCCTGCTCGCTCCGATTGCGCCGGCGGCAGCGGAAACCATTCAAGGCGCCTTGGCGAAAGCCTATGGGTTCAGTCCGGATCTCGGGCAGCAGCGCGCCGCAACCCGGGCGAGCGACGAGGGCGTGCCGAAAGCCACCGCAGGGTTCCGCCCGACACTGACGGCGACGGCGACATCGGGCGCGGCATGGGCCTATAACGTCAACAACCTGAGCCGCACTTCGCCGCAGTCGGAAAACACTGTATTTCCGCGCTCCGTAGCAGTTACCGCCACGCAAACCCTTTATAACGGCAACCGGACGATCAATGCGGTCCGGCAGGCGGAGTCGACGGTTTTTCAATCGCGGGAGACGCTGCGACAGAGTGAGCAGACCATCCTCAACGCCGCTGCAACGGCCTACATGAATGTGATGCGGGATTCCGCGCTGCTGCGTTTGCAACAGAACAATACGCAGGTTGTCACCCAACAGTTGAAGCAGACGCGCGACCGCTTTCAGGTCGGCGAGGTCACGCGCACGGACGTCGCGCAATCCGAGGCGGCGCTGGCGCTGAGTAACGCCAATACGTCGACGGCGCAGGCCAACCTGCAGAACTCGCTGGCGGTATATCGCCAACTGATTGGCGAGCAGCCGCGAAATCTGGCGCCGGCAAAGCCGCTTGATCGGTCGATACCGCCGTCCCTCGATATCGCGGTATCGCTGTCGCAAAGCGAACATCCGCAAATCCAGGCGGCGCTCCACGCAGTCGACGCGGCGGCGGCGAACGTCAAGGTCCAGGAAGGCACGCTGTATCCAACGGTGTCGGTCGCCGGCACCTTCCAGCAAAACTGGGACGCCGCCAACCAGCCGCACAACAGGCAAACCGTTCTTTCAGCGATCGGGACGCTGAGCATTCCCATCTATGATGGCGGCACAACCTATTCGAACGTACGTCAGGCCAAGGAGTTGATGGGGCAGGCGCGGTTGCAGGTTGATTTGCAACGCGAAACGGTGCGTTCCGCTGTGGTGTCTGCGTGGGGCGCTTACCAGAACACCAAGTCAGCGATCCGCTCGTTCCAGGCGCAGGTGCGGGCCAACGAAATTGCGCTGAACGGCATTCGGGAAGAGGCGCGCGTCGGCCAGCGCACGACCCTGGATGTGCTCAACGCGCAGCAGACGTTGTTGCAGGCCCGCGTCAGTCTGGTCACCTCCCAGCGCGACCAGGTGGTGAATTCCTATGCGCTGATCCTGGCCATGGGCCGGATGTCGGCGGCGACGCTCGGGCTGAATGTCGCTACCTACGATCCGACCGTCCACTTCGATCAAGTCAAGGACAAGAAGTGGGGCTTGCGCACGCCAGACGGTCGTTAGCAGGCTGCTGAAAAACGCTGGCGTGAAAACCTCGTCCTTCGAGACGGTCCTTTGGACCTCCTCAGGATGAGGTTTCCAAGGCAAATCCAGCGCATT
>JAYTTW010000087.1:0-2297 GCA_043744855.1 Hyphomicrobiales bacterium | reverse complement strand
CTTTTGCCGTCTCAATCCGGCAACGAGTAGCGTCATGATCACTGCCCCCACCATGAACATCGGAATAGCCAGAAGTTTGGCCGCGAGTCCAGACTCAGGCCGCACGAAAGCCGCGCCCGCCGCCACGAATGACCCCGTCACCTGCGACGTCAAAAGTCCTGAAAACCCAAGAAATCCTGTGGTGTCCACATATCCCGACACGAAGCTCAGCATCGGCGGAATGACGAGCCGGAACACCTCGTCGTGGTCATCGGTTTGTCGCGTAGCCATGGTCTCATCACTCTCCCAGTCTGGCTGCTCCAGATTGCCTGACCCAGCCAGCGTGCTATGTCGGTGCTTGATCAATCCCACGAAGCCGCGCGTTCGGACCAGCCCCATGTTTGCATTACTGCCATTTTCTACTCGACGCTGGTTTGCGCGCAGCCTTTCCGCGTTCGTCCTGCTCGCCGCGGGATCAGCCAGAGCTGCTGAACCCTCTCCCTGCCGCGAAACAACGTTCGAAGCCAAATCCTTCGTCGTTTGCTCGTTTGATTTGCGCACCACGACCCTGCGCCTGCATTGGAAAGACACGGGCGGCGCCCCCTATGGCAACGTCGGCACGCTGGCCCGCGCCATGAACCGCAGCGGCGGCCCGGTCCTCATGGCCATCAACGCTGGCATGTACCACGCTGACTATTCCCCGGTTGGCCTCTACGTCGAAGGCGGCCAGCAGCTTAAAAAAGCAAACACGGCGGGCGGCCCCGGCAATTTCCACCTAAAGCCCAACGGCATCTTCTATTTCACCGCCGACGAAGCCGGCGTCATGGAAACATCGAAGTTCCTCAAAGCCAAGCCGAAAGCCGACTTCGCCACTCAGTCCGGCCCCATGCTGGTCATCGACGGTAAGCTCCATCCGCGCTTTTCAGCCGACGGCCCCTCGCTCAAAATCCGCAACGGCGTCGGTGTGCGCGACGCCCAGACCGTCATCTTTGCCATCTCGAACGAAGCCGTCTCCTTCGGCGATTTCGGCCGCCTGTTCCGCGACGCCCTGAAGTGCCCGAACGCACTGTTCCTGGACGGCTCGATTTCGAGCATATGGGCGCCCTCAATCAACCGCTCCGACGAATTCTGGCCCGCCGGCCCCATCCTCTCCGCCAAGCAACGCAAAAAATAATCCTGTTTAAATCCCAAAAACTGGTGGGTCTGGGAGGCATCAATGCGGAGCATCACTGTGCGATGACGCCTTCCAGCGGGGCGTGGGGCTGGCCCACTCGCAGCAACGCTGCGAACTCTATCCCTCACTCCGTCCTAATCGATGAGCCGCCACCGCCACGCCAGCCCCCAAGAACGTCCCCGCGACGAGGTCGCTGACCCAATGATAATTCGCCCCGATCATCCCAATCGCGACAAGCCCCACCGGCACCGCAGCTACCCACCGCCACTTTGGCCAGTTGAGCGCAATCGAAGCCGCCGCCACCGAGATCGCCGTCATGTGCCCCGATGGAAACGAATGATACGCTCGACCAGCACCCAATCCCTTCAGCGGAAAAAACCCGTAAACCCCATCCTTGATGTAGCTCGGGTTGTTATTCGTCCACGTCTCCGGCCACGTCCGTCCAAAGAGGAATTTGAGCTGTTCCTTGAGCGCAATCGCAATGAGGATGGCAATACCAATCCGCAGCGCGATCATCCCCCGCGGTCCAGGCCGCACACCAAACAACGCCGCCAGTGCATACCCGCCTGTCACAAGTCCCGCATACACCGGGATTGGATCGACGATATGCGTCAGCGCCGAATAGAGCCCAACGTGGGCCCGAAGCGTTGTGTGCGAAAAATCCGCGACAGGCCGGTCGACCAACAAGACGCCCGTCACCACCAGCACCAAGCAGACCGCGATGCACACCTGAACGGTGCGTGCAGATGCTTGGGCTGTGTCAGCCGGTGTTTTCGTCGGTGGTCCGTTCTTCATGCAGTCCTCGTCGTTTTTCGGCGTTGCAACTAACCTATGCGCTGAACTTTGCACCGCTGTGAAGCTGCCCTTCGCTTCCCGTTTACCTTGCGCCCACTTGGTCACGATTGGCCTGCAGCCGTTGGCGGAACCTTAATTCAAATCTGACTGTAATTTTACGACGACAATTGAGTTTGGGGTAAAAATGTCGGCCATCGCAACAACAAGGGCTCGCCCATGAAAGTGCCACCCAAAATGGTGCGAATGGCCTTGTGCGCGATCACCCTGGCATTGGCCAGTGCCGCAAGCCCCCACCAGGCCCACGCCGAGCGTCCAGCCCCGACTATACGCACTCAGGTGCAAAGGCCAC
>JAYTTW010000086.1:0-2305 GCA_043744855.1 Hyphomicrobiales bacterium | reverse complement strand
TCAATCAGAAAGCGCTCGCGTTCTTGCGCCTCTCATCCATCCGCCTCATGTTGAGAAAGCTATGCAATCCAGCATAATGTTTCCGGATAGACTCTTAGAAAGCCGATCGCGCCAAATAAACTGCGGTGTGGAAAAATTCCGCTCCAACCGCAGCGGACTTTTGTCGCGAGCGTAAGCCCGCCGGGACCGACCGCTCCTTACGTCTTGCTTGTGATTTCCGGCACGTCCTCCGTCGCCCCCGGTGCACCCGTCACATCGGCGACTCTGCGGTCAAACCACGAGCCGATTTCTTCCTCTGTAACCGTTTCTTCGTCCGGCCCCTCAATCGCCAGAATATCAGTATCCCCCTGCGCCAAATCCCAGGCGGCGTCGAGCGCCGCCTCGCGGGTCGGCAGTTCAGCCGACAAAGCTTCGTGCTTGATGCCTCGATCCATGTAACGAACGTGCCATGCCATTTTTCACTCCCATAAGTTCGAGCTTAACAATTGGAAACCCGCCGGGTTGCCCGCGCCAGCAGGAAAAACGGCGGTAGGCGTTTGACCCTGACGCAGTAACCTCTGACAATCCCCGCAGCCTTGTGCGGACGCGTTGAAAACTTTATCCGGTCGAGGCGAGGCACGCGACAAAGTAATTTGGGCAGCCGAGGAAACATGCCAGCGACGCTGTTCGAAAAAATCTGGGACGCGCACGTTGTGGCGCAACGCCTCGACGGCCGCGACCTCATCTACATCGACCGCCATGTTCTGCATGAACTGCATGCGCCCCACGCTTTCGGCAAATTGCAGAAGGCCGGCCGCAAGGTGCGTCGTCCCGACCTGACGTTTTCCGCGCTTGACCACACGCCTTCCTCGCAGCCGGGGCGTGATGAATTCACCAATGCAGCCGGGACGCCGCTCATCCACGCCATGCGCGAGGGGAGCCGCCGCAACGCCATCCGCGTGTTCGATCTCAACGACGCCGAACACGGCATCTCGCACGTCGTGGCGCCTGAGATCGGCATGGTGCTGCCGGGCGCCACCCACGCGGTGCCCGACAGCCACGCCTGTACGGTCGGCGGCCTCGGCGCCCTGGCGTTCGGCTGCGGCACGTCGGAACTCGAACATATCTTGGCCACACAAGTGATTGCCATGAAGAAGCCCAAACAAATGCGCGTAACCCTTGACGGTCGCCTCGGCCCCTACGTGCGCGCCAAAGATGTGGCGCTGGCCATCCTCGGCCACATCGGCTCCTCCGGCGGGCGTGGCCACGCCATCGAGTTCGCCGGCCCGGTGGCGCGCGCGCTGACGGTCGAAGGTCGCCTCACCCTGTGCAATCTGACCATCGAAATGGGCTCACGCACCGGCATGATCGCGCCTGACGATGTCGTTTTCAACTGGATTCACGGTCGCCCCTGGGCGCCGCAGGGCGCCATGTGGGAGCGCGCCCTGGCCGAATGGAAACATCTCGCCAGCGACGCCGACGCCGTGTTCCATACGGATGTCACCCTCGACTGCGGCGATCTTGAACCACAAATCACCTGGGGCACCGACCCCGGCCATACCGTGTCGGTCAATGGTCGCGTTCCTGATCCCCGCACGTTTGAGGCGAGCCGCCGACCGTTGCTCGAAAAAGCCTTGGCCTACATGGACCTCAAGCCGGGCATGACGATGGAGGGATTAACAGTCCATCGCGTCTTCATCGGTTCCTGCACCAACGCGCGCCTGCCGGATTTGCAGGAGGCGGCGGAGGTCGTACGGGGACGCAAGGTTGCGCCGGGTGTGCACGGTCTCGTGGTGCCAGGTTCGGCAAAAGTGAAGCGCGACGCCGAAGCCCTCGGCCTCGACATCATTTTTAAAGATGCTGGATTTGTCTGGGGCGAAACCGCCTGCTCCATGTGCGCCGGCGCCAATGGCGACACGGGCGAGCGTGGCGAGCGGGTTCTCTCCACCGCCAATCGCAACTTTGAAAACCGCCAGGGGGCAGGCGTTCGCACGCATCTGGTTGGGCCAGCTCTCGCCGCCGCTGGGGCGATCTGCGGCAAAATCGTCGACGTGCGCAAATTCATGGCGGGGGAGGCGTGATGCAAGTCTTTGCCAGGCTCGAAGGCGTCGCCGCGCCCTATCTCGAAGACGACGTCAACACCGATCAGATCGCCCCGCTGGGCGCCGTCTCCCGCAGCGATCCAGATTATGCCGCGATGTTGTTCAATCGCCAGCGTTTCAACAGCGATGGCGCCATGCACCCCGCGTTCTTCCTCAACCAGCGGCAGTTCACCAGGCCCGTCATGCTGGTGGCTGGCGCCAATTTCGGCTGCGGTTCCTCGCGC
>JAYTTW010000085.1:0-2332 GCA_043744855.1 Hyphomicrobiales bacterium | reverse complement strand
TCACCAAGGGTTGCACCGCGATTGGCGCGGCGATGATGCTGGCGGCGACGCGGGCGGGCGCGGCGGCGGGTTTGCGCAATGAACTCGCTGCCAGTCAGGGCACCTTGACGCCATGGTTTGAGCGGCAAATTCCCGGCATGTATGCAAAAGCCTACCGATGGGTTGCCGAGATGCGGGAGATTGCCGAATTCGCCGGCGAGGATAAAGCAACTGCTGCGCTCTATGAGGCAATTGCGAATTTCTATCAGCGGCTGGCGGATGACGAGGCGGGGCCGAAGCGGGAAACCGGCGCACTCGCGGGGTTTCTGGCGCGCGATCCGCAGCCCGCGGGTACTCACCGGCGGATTGGCTACAAGGAGATGATTGCGCGTGCGGAGAAATCGGTAACAACATTGGCGCCAGCCGAGGCGTTGGGTCTGCACGGAAACGATGACGTGGTTTTCGTTGATTTGCGAGACCCGCGCGAACTTGAACGCGAAGGGATTATGCCCGGCGCAGTGCATTGCCCGCGCGGCATGCTGGAGTTCTGGATCGATCCGGAGAGCCCCTATGCCAGGCCTTTGTTTCAGGAGGACAAGCGCTTTGTGTTTTTCTGCGCCGGGGGCTGGCGGTCGGCTCTGGCGGCGGAGACCGCGCAGAAGATGGGGCTGGCGCGCGTTGCGCATGTCCGCGAAGGATTTACGGGCTGGAAGGCGGCGGGCGGGGCGGTGCAGGGACCGGCGGCCAGAGATGAGAAATCGACCGGAGCCTGATATCAACAGGCCCTGATGAAACGAGTGTGAAACCTGCGTCTTTCGGGCCGCGGTCTTGCAGACCTCTTTCCAGGATGCGGATTGCATGAAATGCTTCAACAAAGCCCCGATTTCGGGGAGGCCCGGCGGGCCGATTCGAATACGGGGCGGCTGGACGGGAACGCGTGGCTATTCTTTCAAGCAACTTCGACTTCACTTCACCGCAAGCCGCCGCCAATCGTGCGGCATGGGCGGTAATCCGCGATGAGCTTGGCGCCCGTCGCGCCGCTGCGGCGACCGGGGGCAACGAGGCCACGCGGGCCCGGCATGTGGCGCGTGGAAAAATGTTGCCGCGCGATCGGGTGATGTCGCTGCTGGATCCGGGCTCGCCGTTTCTGGAAATCGCGCCGCTCGCGGCATTCGGGATGTACGAGGGCGATATTCATGGCGCGGGGATCATCGCGGGCATTGGCCGCGTCGAGGGGCGCGAGGTGATGATTGTCGCCAATGATTCCACCATCAAGGGCGGCACGTATTTTCCGCTAACGGTGAAAAAGCATTTGCGGGCGCAGGAGATCGCAACGCAAAATCATCTGCCCTGCGTCTATCTGGTTGATTCGGGCGGCGCCAATCTGCCGCATCAGACGGAAGTGTTTCCCGATCGCGATCATTTTGGCCGCATCTTTTTCAATCAGGCCAGTATGTCAGCCAGGAAGATCGCGCAGATCGCCGTCGTGATGGGCTCGTGCACGGCAGGCGGCGCCTATGTGCCGGCGATGAGCGACGAGACCATTATTGTGAAAGGTCAGGGAACGATCTTTCTTGCCGGCCCGCCGCTGGTGAAGGCGGCGACTGGCGAAATCGTTTCCGCCGAAGACCTGGGCGGCGCGGATGTGCATACGCGCGTCTCCGGCGTCGCCGATCATCTGGCGCAGGATGACGCGCACGCGATAGCGCTGGCGCGGCGCGCCGTGCGCAATCTCGGGGGCTGCGAAAAAGCTCGCATGGCGATGCTGGAGCCGCGCGCGCCGCGACTTGACGCCAGCGAGCTGGAAGCGCTCGTGCCGACGGATCTGAAACGCCAGTATGACATTCGCGAGATCATCGCGCGGCTGGTCGACGATAGCGATTTTGACGAGTTCAAAGCGCGTTACGGCGAGACCCTGGTGACGGGTTTCGCGCATCTCGCGGGGATGCCAATTGGCATCGTCGCCAGCAACGGCATCCTGTTTTCGCAAAGCGCGCTGAAGGGCGCGCATTTTGTCGAGTTGTGCTGCCAGCGCGGCATTCCGCTGCTGTTTCTGCAAAACATTTCCGGGTTCATGGTGGGCCGCGAATACGAGACTGGCGGCATTGCGAAAGACGGGGCGAAACTCGTCATGGCGGTTGCCTGCGCGAGAGTGCCAAAGATTACGCTGATCGTCGGCGGCTCGTTTGGCGCCGGCAATTACGGCATGTGCGGGCGCGCCTACGAGCCGCGTTTTCTGTTTACCTGGCCCAATTCGCGAAGATCCGTGATGGGTGGCGAGCAGGCGGCGAGCGTGCTCGCCAGTGTGCGGCGCGACGGTATGATGGCGCAGGGGAAAATCTGGAGCGAGGAG
>JAYTTW010000084.1:0-9021 GCA_043744855.1 Hyphomicrobiales bacterium | reverse complement strand
ATATTCCCAACGCCAACACCCTCATCGTGCATCGCGCCGACATGTTCGGCCTGTCCCAGCTCTACCAGTTGCGCGGTCGCGTCGGTCGTTCGAAGACGCGCGCCTACGCGTTGTTCACTGTCCCGGCGCGCAAGGCGATCACACCGCAAGCGCAAAAGCGCCTGGAAGTCCTGCAGTCCCTCGACAGCCTTGGCGCTGGCTTTCAACTCGCCAGTCACGATCTCGACATTCGCGGCGCCGGCAATCTGCTTGGCGACGAGCAGTCCGGCCACATCAAGGAAGTCGGCTACGAACTCTACCAGCAAATGCTGAGCGACGCGGTGGCGGCGCTGAAGGCTGGCCTTGTCGAACCGGTGGAGGAACAATGGTCGCCAACCATCACGACTGGCGCGCCGGTGACGATCCCCGAGCCCTATGTTCCAGACCTGACATTGCGCATGCAACTCTATCGCCGCATGTCCGCCTTGCAAAACGACGAGGAGATTGAAAGTTTTGCCGCCGAAATGATCGACCGCTTCGGCCCGTTGCCGGAAGAAGTCGGGCTGCTCATGAAGCTCGTGTCGATCAAGGCGCTGTGCCTTCGCGCCCATGTCGAAAAGATCGAGGCGGGCGCGAAGGGCGTCGTCATCTCCTTCCGCGACAACTCTTTCGCCAATCCCCAAGGGTTGGTGCGCTACATTGCGGGGCAGGGGTCGGACGCGCGTGTCAGGCCGGACATGCGGGTGGCTTTCATGCGCGATTTTGAGGCGACGGAAGCGCGGCTCGAGGGCACGCGGCAGATCCTGCGCGCGCTCGTCGGCATCGCCGAGGCAAAGCAAGTCAAATAGCAACGCGGTTGTGCGGGCGCCACGGAAGCGCAATAATCCTGCCGCGTTGGCTGCTGCGGCGCGGTCGCCAATCGGGAGTTGCTGTGCATGCCTCGCGCCATCGTCATTGGCGGCTCGCTCGGCGGACTGTTCACCGCGACGCTTTTGCGTAGCATCGGCTGGCGCGTCACCGTGTATGAGCGGGCGCGCGGCAACCTGGCGAGCCGTGGCGCCGGGCTGGGTTCGCGCGAGGAACTGTTTGCAGTCCTGCGTCGCGCTGGCGCGCAGATTTCCGCCTCGCTCGGTCACTCTGTGCGCGTTCGCATGTGCGTGGATCGGCGCGGCGAAACCTTGCTCAGCCTTCCCGTTGACGACGTGTCGAGCGCGTGGGATCGCGTCTATGCGCCGCTGCGCGCCGCTTTGCCCGACGAGTTCTATCGTCAGGGCATGAGTTTTGAGCGCTATGCAACAACTGCAGACGGCGTTGAGGCGATCTTTGCCGATGGGTCTCGCGACAGCGCCGATCTCCTTGTCGCCGCCGACGGTCTCAACTCGACGTTGCGCGCCCAGGCCTTGCCGTCGGCGCGCCCGACTTACTCCGGGTATTATGCGTGGCGCTTTGTCATGGGCGAGGCGGCGGCGCCGACGCATCTCCGGGAGCAGATTTTTCGCGACATGGTGTTTTGCCTGCCGGCGGAAGAACTGGCTTTCTCGATTCCCATGCCGGCCTCCCAGGCTGAGACGCACAACGCGGAGCGCCGGGGTCAGTGCGTGTGGTTTCGCGAGGCGCGATTGGAAGATGAATTGCCGGCGCTGTGCACCGACGCCAGCGGCAAATGTTGGGGCTTGTCGATTCCCCCGCCGTTTATCCGCAAAGAGGTCATTGACGAAGCGCGTGAGGTGGCGCGCCAAATCTTGCCGCCGCAGTTGCAGGCGTTCGTCAACGGCGCCAGCGAGCCCATTCTGCAACCCGTTTATGATTTTGCTTCGCCGCGCATGGCGATCGCTCGTGTCGCGCTGGTTGGCGACAGTTCCAGCGTCATGCGTCCGCATGTCGCCGCCGGCGTCACCAAGGCGGCGCTCGATGCTGCGGCGCTGGTCGATTGCCTGCGCGACAGCGCGGACATCGATACGGCGCTGGCCAATTATGATCGCCAACGCCCCCCGTTTGGCGCCCGTCTGGTGGAGCGCGGTCGCTGGCTCGGCGCCAGCATCGGTCGCGGCAAGCCTGCCGTCGATCCAGATCCAGCGCCCGGCAAACCCATGGACTTGTTGCTGCGCGGCTACGGCGCGGGCGGCGTCATAAATGGCGAGCCGGTATTTTTTCCACGCGACGCAGAGAAAATGTAAGCAATCCGGGTTGAGGCGAGTTTCCGCGTATCAACCCTTCTCGTGCTGACGCACTTGTCGCCCAGCCGCGCTCAACACCGGCGGCGCCTTGAACTTGCGCAGTTGCGCGCCTGAGGCTGCCTCGCCTGCGCTAACCGGACGGTCGCCCTCGATGGTGACGCGCTCCATCAGCCGGCGCTGCGGATAATAATCATGCACCGCCGCATGCATGACCAGACGATTGTCCCAGAACACCAGCATGTCCGGCTCCCAGCGATGCCGGTACTGGTGTTCCAGCGAGGCCGTAAGGCGGAACAATTGCTCCAGCAAGGCGCGGCTTTCGTTCTCTTCCATGCCTTTAATGAACAGCGTGAACTGCGGATTGACGAACACCACGTGGCGACCGGTGACCGGATGCACACGCACGACCGGATGCGTCACCGGACGATAGAGTTCCTCGAACTGGCGCAACTTTCGCCAACCCTCTTCCGTCGCCGCAAAAAGCGTTTTGAAAGGTTTGAAATCATGCACCGCTTCGAGCCCGGAAATGTAGTGCTGCATCTTGTCGGACAGGCTTTCGAACGCTGCGCCCATGTTGCAGAACGCCGTATCGCCACCGATGGCGGGAATGATTTTGGCGCACAACGCGGTGCCCATCGGCGGGGTTTCGCGAAACGTTTCGTCGGAGTGCCAGATATCCGTTGGCGGCGGCGGATTGCCTTCCTTCTGGTCATAAACGATGAGTTCGGGCGCATCCGCCGCGTTGGTCGAAAACGGATGCACGGTCAACCTGCCGAAATAACGCCCAAAGCGCTTCAAATCCTCGGCTGAGATTTTTTGGCGCGGAAACACCAGCACACCATGTTCAGCGTGCGCTGCCCGCAGCGCTTGCACGGTTTGCGGCTCAAGCGGGCGGGTCAAATCAACGCCGGTAATTTCAGCGCCGCAAAAGGCGCCGACACGGCGGATGTTAAACGGCGGCGGGCTGGCGACGGGGTTGCTTGCCACGGGATCGGGAGCGAGGAGGTCGGCAGTCTGGCTCATCGCAAAACTCATCCCGTGGCGCCGTCCGCAAATGGCCCCGCCGCATTCGGGGCCACACACGGCAAGACGTCATTCTTGCAACTGCGGGACGCCGCTTGCAAGCGCTGCGTCAGGCTGGCTTCGAACTGCCAAACAGCCCACCGTTGGCAAACAGCATACCGGCGGCGCCGGCGCCCACCAGCGGCGCGACAATGAACAGCCATAATTGCACCAACGGTTGTGTGTTGGAGCCAATGCCGACGAGCGCCGGGCCGAGCGAGCGCGCCGGATTAACGGACACCCCGGTGACGTTGATGCCGACGATGTGAATGGCGCACAAGGTCAGGCCAATGGCGAGCCCGGCGAAATGCGAGGGTGCGCCCGCCTGCGTTGCGCCGAGAATGCAAACCAGAAACAGAAACGTTGCAACGGCCTCGAACACAAACGCCGAGAGCGTGTTGTATTCGCCGAGGTAGCCGACGCCCCAACCGTTCTGGCCCAGCCCGCCATTCCAGCCCGACGCCTTACCCGAGAGAATGAGATACAACACTGCGGCGCCGGCGATGGCGCCAAGACATTGCGCGATCACGTATTGAATGAACTCGCCCATGCTCATGCGGCCCGCCAGCATCACGCCGAAGCTTACCGCCGGGTTGACGTGGCAGCCGGAAATCGGACCGATGCCGTAGGCCATGGCGACAATGGCAAGGCCAAACGCGAAGGCAATTCCGAGTACATCGATGCCGGTCGGGCCCTTCGCCATGCCTGCGATAACCGCAGCGCCACAGCCGAAAAACACCAGTGTAAAGGTCCCAATAAATTCGGCCAACGATTTTGCCACACGTTCCTCCCGTTTATATGATTCCGGTCAATATTGTTCCAAGTAGTTTACCCGGTTACTCGGGGAATTTATCATTTGATTGACGAAAGTCCAGCCTCGCTCATGCTGGTTCGTCCGCCGCGTCGTCCAGGGTCTTGCGAATGACGGCAGCGAGTTCTTCCGGCGGCTGCGCGCCGGAGAGCGCATATTTGCCGCCAAAGATGAAAAACGGCACGCCGTTGACGCCCATCTTTTGCGCTGCAGCGATCTCTTGGCGCACCTCCGCGCGGTCCGTGTCCGAGGCCAACAGGCGCAGCGCGGTTGGCCTGTCCATGCCGATGGCTTCGGCGACGTCGGCGAGCACGGCGTCGTCGCCAATGTCTTTGCCTTGCTCGAAATACAGTTGGAACAAGCGTTCCACGACTTCGTCCTGCTTGCCGCGCGCCTGCGCCCAGCGGATGAGGCGGTGCGCATCCAATGTATTGGGCGAGCGTTCGATGCGCTCGAACGCAAACGCAATACCTCGCTCGCGCCCGGCTTCGCTCAGCCGCGCGTTCATCTGGCCGCCGCGCTTCGGGCCAAATTTGCGGCTCAGATAGTCGCTACGGCTCATGCCGCCGGCTGGAATCGTGGCGTCAAGCTGATAGGGCCGCCAGCGCACCTCAACTCTGGCGCCGCCGAATTCCTGCAGGGCCGCTTCAAGATTGCGTTTGCCGACGAAGCACCACGGACACACCGCGTCCGACACCACTTCGATGAGGAGGGTTGGGCTTGTTTCACCGGCTTTGGCAGCGTTGCCTGATGTGGGCATGTCTGATGCGGTCATGTCTGTTGCGCTCCGGCGCCTCACAGTATAGGCGGCGCCTGGTATTTCGCCAACGGCGCCAGCGCGTCGATGTCGATTACCGGCACATCTTCGATGCCGACGTAGGCGTGCGGCTTCCCCGACACCATTAGCGAGGCGACGCGGCCGCCCTGCATCCCACCGCCCGCCGCCAGCGCTTGCGCCAGCGCTGCGGGCACGACGAGGTGGGCCGGCGCATGCGCGTCAAACTCAGCCAGAAAAGCCTCGGCGTCGAACGGCGCATGCAGGTGCAAAGCGCAGCCCGCCAACAGCGCCGTGAAAGGCCCGGCGGCCAACGCGCCGAAGCGCACCGGCGCCAGCGTCGATATAATGGGATCGCGCATGCCGATGCGCGCCCGCGACATCACTTCAAGCGCCGCCGATACGAGAGCTTGTTGCTCCCAGCGCCGCACGCTGTCGCCTTCGCGCGTCAGCACGGCGGCCCGCTGTGCAGCGCCCCGTCGTGCCGGCGCGGCGCGTGGCTCCAACCGTTGCGGGTCAAGCTCGATGGCGCCGTCTGCATCGCCGCCGCCCAAGCTGATGACGACGCGCACGCTGGTTGCGCCCGCCGCCGCGCCGAACAGCGTTTCGATGCAATCGACATCGCCGTGGCGCGCCTCGGCGGCCAGCGCAACCGCGCCGACGTCGCGGGCAAAAGCGGCGAGGGTTTTTGCATCGAGATGCAACGGCGCCATCGCCACATCGAGCCCGGCGCGCACCCCGCCAAGCAACGTCAGAACGCTCGCCGCCCGGGCTGCGCCGGCGATGACAATACGCTCGCCCGCCTGCAGGCCAGCCGCCGCCAGATGCGCCGCCATGGTGCTGGCGCGCGCATCGAGTTGGGCGAACGACAGCGCCGCACAACTGGCGCAGGACAGCGCCAATCGATCCGGACGCAACTGCGCCGCGCCCGTCAACAGCGCGTCGAGTTCGAAAGAGGCAAACGGGTCCGCATCGAGCCGACGCCACGACTTCGACAACGCTGCGCCTGTTGTCGCCAACGCTGCGCCCGCCGTCGTCAATGCTGCGCCCGTTGTCGCCAAGGTTGTGGCGGGACGCGTTGCCGGCGACGCTCTTGTGTCGACAACTTGTGACGGCGGAAATCCTGACCCGGAAAAACCAGTCATGGCGAAGCCCTCCACCACGCCTCAAGCGTCGTGCCGTAGATTGGCGTTGCGTATCGCGCGGCCCGTTCCGGCTTTGCAAGATCGCTCCACCAGGCAAAGCGCTGCTCGCCCGAGTGGAACAGCGGCACGATATAAAATCCCGACAACAAGGCGCGGTCATAGGCGCGCGTCGCGGTGACAAAGGCGTCGCGCGTGCGTGCCGCGAGCAGCGCGTCGATAAGGCCGTCCACGGCGGGCGAGCGCGCGCCTGCGAGATTGTAGGAAGCGGGTTCGGTGGCGCTGGCCGAACTCCAGCGCGATCTTTGCTCGTTGCCCGGTGATGCGGAAGCCGCCCAAACCGACGGCATCATGTCAAAATCAAAAGTCTGACGGCGCCGCTGATATTGGGCTTCATCCACAAGGCGCACGCGCGCCTCGACGCCGACGCGGGCCAGCGCCGCGGAAAAATATAGCGCCAGTCGTTCCTGCGCCCGGTCGCCTGTCAGAATTTCGAAACGCAGCGCCGCGCCGCTCGAAGCCTGCCGCAGCCGACCGTTGTCGAGGACGTATCCGGCTTGCCCCAGTAGCGCCAGGGCGCGTCGCAGCATGGCGCGGTCGCGGCCCGAGCCATCGCTGTGCGGCGGCGCCCACGCGCCTTCCAGAATGTCCGCGCGCACAGCGTCCGGCCACGCCGCCAGCAGGGCGCGCTCGGCCTCACTCGCCGGCGCCCCGTTGGAGGACAAGTCAGAAGCCTCGAAGAAACTCTGCGTGCGAGAATAGAGACCACCAAATACGTGGGCGTTGAGCCATTCGAAATCGAACAGCATTGCCAGCGCCTCGCGCACGCGCACATCGGCGAAAATCGCGCGGCGCGTGTTGAAGGCAAAGCCTTCCATGCCTTGCGGCGCTGCAGATTTTTCGCTGGCGATGCGCACGCGCCCGTCACGCGCGGCGGGAAACTGGTAGCCGCTGCGCCATCGGGAGGGATTGGTCTCCATGCGAAAATCAATACGACCGGCCCGGAACGCCTCGAACATAGAGGTGGGATCGCGGAAATATTCAATCTGGATTTCGTCGAAGTTGTAGAGACCCCGTTGCACTGGCAGGTCGCTGCCCCAGTAATTCCAGTTCCGCTTAAGGATCAATCGCGCCCCGGGCTCGACGACGGTGATTTGGTAAGGGCCGGAGCCGACCGGGATTTCAAGGTTTGGCGCTGCAAACGTCGCAGCCTTGACACGGTGGCGTGAAAACACCGGCATTAACGCCAGAATCAGCGGCAACTCACGATCATTGGCGCCGGCCAGATCGAAGCGCACCCCGTCCTCATCAACAGCCTGCGCCGCCACCACCATGGCGTACGCGAGCCTGTACTGCGGCCGCCCACGCTCGCGCAGCAAATGAAACGTGAACAGCACATCTTCAGGCGTCACGGGTTGGCCGTCGGCAAAGCGGGCGCGCGCATCGAGGCGAAACGTCACGTAGGTGCGTTCCGCATCCGTCTCGATGCTTTTGGCAACCAGTCCGTAAAGGCTGAAGGGTTCATCGAAATTCCGCGCCATCAGCGACTGGAAAACGTTTCCCTGCAAGCCGTCGGCGGCGCTGCCCGAATAGACGTTGAAGGGGTTCAGGCTGTCGAACGCGCCGAGCACGCCAAGCCGCAGCCGGCCACCCTTGGCCGCACTGGCGTTGACATACGGCAGTTGCGCAAAGCCCGACGGCAGCGCCGGCTCGCCGTGCATGGCGATGCCGTGGCTCTGGGCGCCGGCGCAAACCGGCGCGGCTGCCAGCAACGCCAGGGCGGCGACGCAGATGGCGCGCAGCGGGAGCATCGGGCGAATCGGCAGGATATTCATGCGCCAATGCTATTCAAATGAGCGCCGCCAGTCATCGCAGCGGGGCGACTTGTGTGCGAAATTCGCAACCTTGCAAAAAACCTTGCGTTCTGCGCTGCAGCCTCTGGAAATCCTGTTGGAGAGCGTCTAGAAGGCGGCGTCAATCTCTCGCCGCAATCGGGGTTGAAGACCGCGCCGGTCGGGGCGGGCTATGGCGTACCCCTCGAAACGCAGCCGCGTTTTGCCTCGCCACCACTGGCAGGTCGTCGCGGCCACCTGCGTTATCCAAGTTTGAAAGGACCACGAATGCCGGTTTTTACGAAGCGCGCCCTCGCCGCCGCAGTCGCCCTCTCGACGCTCGCGGCGGCTGGCGCCATGGCGCAGCAACGCAAACCCGCAGCGCCAACCCCGGCTCCTGCTCAAGCGCCTGCCGCCCCCGCCGCCGGCGCGCCTGCCGCACAGCGCGTTGATTTGCAGCCTTCGCAGGCCGATTGGACCAAGGTTTGCGGCAAGGATCAGGGCACCAACAAGGAGATTTGCTACACGACGCGGGATTTCGGCGCCGCCGTCGATCAGCCGCCGGTGCTGGCGCTCGCCGTCTATGACGTCAAGGGTGACGACATCAAGATCATCCGCCTGCTGTTGCCACCGGCCTTGTTGTTGCGGCCGGGCATCCGCATGGCCATCGACAAGGGCTCGCTCATCGAGGGGAATTTCGAAATTTGTTTCCCGAATGGCTGTTTTGCCGAGTCAAAGGTTCGCACCGCCCAGGCCAATGGTCTCAAGACAGGCGTCACGCTGAATGTCATGGTGCGCAACCAGTTCAACGCCGAAGTGGTGTTCGCCGTACCGCTCGCCAATTTCGGCAAGGCTTTCGACGGGCCGGCGATCGACCCGAAAGTGCTCGAAGAGCAACAGCGGCAATTGCAGGAACAGATGCAGAAGCAGGCCGAGGAAGAGCGCAAACGCCTCGAAGCACAGGCGCCAAACGCCAACCCCGGCGCTGCGCCAGCTCCCGTACCAGCGCCCGCGCCAGCAGCGCCGGCGCGCTGACGCGGGGTTGCTCGGCGAGCTAATGGGTCCGGTGGTTTCGGGTGGTTTTGATCCCGACGGCGCTTTGAAACAGGTTGGCGTCAGAGCATGATCCCGAAAAGTGGACGCCGGTTTTCGGAAAAGATCATGCTCTATCAAAAACCTGGAGTGCGACGACGTTTCAAAGAAGCGTCATCGCGCTTTAGTTGCGCGCCACAGGTTTCAGCTT
>JAYTTW010000083.1:0-9111 GCA_043744855.1 Hyphomicrobiales bacterium | reverse complement strand
ACCGGCCCCACAAGGGAGGTCAAAGTCCCCTGGTTGATGATGGTGGAAGCGGCGCTGTTTGTCACCCCGGCGGCGCTGACAGTGCTGCTCGAAGCGATATAAACGCCTGGCGTGGCCGTCGAGCTGTTAAGCAGCGTGCCGCCGACGTTCAGCGTGCCGCCAACGACGTTGACGCGCGCCGTGTTCTGGTTGGTGAGGTTGCCGCCGACAAACGAAGTTGAAGCGTTGACGAACACTCCAGCGCCCGCGTTGGTAACGAGGGGCGTACTAAGGATGGCGCCATCAGCCGTGAAGGCGCCCAGGTTGGTTATCGATGTCGAAGCGTTGATCGATCCTTTGTCATAGATAGTGCCGCCGGCGTAAACGTTGACCGTTGGGCCGGTGAGCAAGCCGTTGTTGAGAATTGCGCCGTTATTATCAACGATAATAGCGTTCGGCGCGGTAAGAGACAGGCCCGCTGCGATATTCACAATACCAGCGCCGGCGCCGCCGACGCTGAGCACCGCCACGCTGGCGTTGCCGCCGACCAAGTTGAAAGCGGACTGGCCGACCCCGCCGCCGACTTGGACAGTTCCGCCGGAGGTGAGGTTCCCCAACCCGTTCACGCTGACCGTGTTGCCATTAGTGATGTTGACGTTGAGCGCTTGCGCCGCGCCCGCAATATTTGCGGCTGTGCCAGCGGTTGCAGGGTTCGTCAGGCTGGCTGTCGTGGCCGCAGTCGGCACCGCCGCAGGAATCCAGTTGCCGGGGACAAACCAGTTGCCCTGGCCCGTGCCGTTCCACGTTTGCGCTTGCAACGGCGCGGCCAAACCTGCGACCCCGACAAGCGCCGTTCCAAGCAACAATGCCGATCGCAGGGAAAGCGGGAGGCGCCCGGCGCCGTTTCGTGAGGGTGTCGAAGTCGCCGATGTTACATTGCCAGCCATGCTATCCCCGATGCTTTCTAATACGCGGTCGTATCGCACTGCCCTGCAAATCGAACTGCCTTGCAAACAGCACTGTCACGCAGTCTTCCGGTGCGGTCTGCTGGGAGGCAGACCAAGCCGACGGACCCACAATCATGGCTTCATTCTATACAGGCGGAAATCGCCGGCACAATTGAAACATTACGAAAAGATTAATTTTGCGAACGATGTGTGACATATTGGACACGTACCCCCGATTGATTGCGGCTTAAAGCAGCCGTTTTTCCACATATCCAAATGAATGGGCGGGTTTATGAGTGGCGCGATCCGCAGTCTGGCGGTCTCGTAAAAAGTCGCCGGCGGTCGCTTGGCGGACAGACTGTATTGACCCCCGCGTTTCCGCAAGCCATCGTCAAATACTTTATTGGAGCAAGAAATGCCCAGACCGGTGCAAGAGTTTACCTCCGTTCCATTCTTCGTCACGTCAATAACCGTGTGCGGGTGGCTGATAACAGGCGGGATGGCGCTCGCCCAAGCCCCACGGCAAGCCCCACCGCAGGCCAAACCT
Organism: Hyphomicrobiales bacterium; assembly: GCA_043744855.1. Lineage (GTDB taxonomy): Bacteria > Pseudomonadota > Alphaproteobacteria > Rhizobiales > Beijerinckiaceae > Terripilifer. The sequence goes on along the minus strand of JAYTTW010000083.1, from coordinate 7,638 downwards.
GCAACTCCCCCGCCGCCGCCCCCCGTCAGCGCCGATCCGCAGAGCACGACTGCGGCCTTTGGCGACTGGGTTTTGCGCTGCGAGAAAGTTGGCGACGCGGCGCAGGCGCAGCGCAATTGCGAAATCGCGCAGTCCCTGCAAGTCGCCGGGCAGGGAACCATCGCGCAGATCGCCATCGGCCGGTTAAGCGGCGCCCAGCCTCTCAAGGTGACGGTGTTGTTGCCCCACAACATCAGCTTTCCGCGCGAGGTTGTGCTGAGCACGGATGACAAGGACACCAAAGGCGTTACCCTTGGCTGGCGTCGCTGCCTGCAGCCCGGCTGCCTCGCCGACGCCGAAGTAAAGGACGAGGTGTTGCGTCGATGGCGGCCGCTGAGCGCCCAAGGCCGCATGACGTTTCAGGACGGCGTCGGTCGCGAAGCCATCCTGCCGTTTTCGTTCCGCGGTCTTTCGCAGGCTTTAGACGCCCTCGCCAAGGGCTGAACCCGAGAGCAGTTATCCCATCGCGGTAATTGTTTGAGGCGAAGCCGCCTCTTCAACGGCTGGCCTCAACCGGCGCGACGGCACGCGAAATTAGGTGCGCCTCAGAACCCCACACCATGCACATCGATGCGCGGCCTCGCGGACGCTACCGGCGCGGGGGCCGGGGCAGGGCGGGCTGCGACAGGGGCGACATGCACCGGGCGCGGCGCTGCCGCCACCGGGGCGGCGCGCACGGGCCGCGGCGCTGCTGCGACGGGCCGCTCGACGGGACGGCGGGCAACGGGCGCCTCTCGTTCTTTCGGCAGCCGCGCCACCGGCGCCTCGCGTTCCGGTTTTGCCGGGCGGCGACGCACGACGGGGGCCTCGTCCTCATCGCGTGCCGGTGTCCGCGCCACCGGAGCCGACGGACAAAGGCTCGCGGTTTCGCGCTTCAATTCCTCGACAAATTCGTCGCTGAAACGCGTCTCGCGGGCGGTCTCATTGCGCTGGCCGAAATACTTTTCGACGGCGCCTTTGGTGCTGTTGTTCAGGTTGCCATTGAGATTTCCGGAATAACAGCCGAGACGCTTCAACTCGGTCTGGGCGGAAAGAATCTGGCTGCGGCTACCAATGGAGGCTTCCTTCGGGGCCAACGCCGCCAGCTCTTGCAGGGCTTCCGCAACAACCGGCCGCAAACGTTCGCATGTCAGGCCTTTTTGCAATTCACTCAGTTTTCTCAAGGCGGCTTCAGCGCTGCCGGATTTGGCCTCGGTCACCTTGCCGGATTGGGTGGCGCAGGCGACCTCCGCCTTTTCGCCGTCAACCGTAAGACTGGCGATTCGCGCCGAGGCATCGTTACGCACCTTTTCGCACGTCATCGTGTCGAAAGCCTTGCGCAAGCCATCGATGTCCTTGCCTTTCACCGAGGCCAGCGACTTGGCGTCGAGCGTGCACGCCCGCGCTTCAGCGGTTGCGATATCTTTGAGCGCCTTGTCGGCAACCGGTCCGAGCGTCGGGCAAGCCGCAGACTTGCGGAAACTGACGATCTCGTCCTTGCCGCCAGCCTTCGACAGGCTTTGCAGCGCCTCGGACTCATGCTTGCAGATTTCCGCAATCCGGCTTTTTTCTGATTCGGCCTGGAGTTTTTTCTGGCTCGCGTCCTCGAGCGAAGCCAGGCGAACGCGCTCGATGTCTGCCTTTTTCTCGCTTACGGCAGCATCGGCGACGCGCTTGCGATTTTCCTGCTCTTCGCGAACCAGGCGCTCCGCCTCGGCTTTTTTCTCTGCCGCCACGCGCTCGGCATCCTTGCGCGCGGCCTCGCGCTCCGCCTTCAGTTGCGGTTCAAGCGCGGCGATCTCGCGGCCCAGTCGGTCAGCCTCGGCGCGTTTTTCCGCCGCTTGCTGCTCCGCGCTCTTGCGGGCGTTCTCGCGCGCCGCAGACGCTACCCTATCCGCTTCGCGCTTTTCGACCCCAGCGCGCTCGGCGGCGGCCTTTTTCTCTGCGGCGAGGGCCAGCGCCTGTTGGCGGGCTCCGTCGCTAGTCTGCGAGGCCTGCTTTTCAACTTCCCGCTTGGCGGCAAGCGTCTGTTCAATCTCGCGTAGTTCCGCTTCGCGTTTTTCGGCGACTTTGCGATCTTCTTCTCTTCTGGCGGCGTCGCGGCGATCCGCCAAAAGACGCTCAGCCTCGCGCTTCTCGGAGCCGATTTTTTCGCCGCCCCGGCGGTCGGCTTCGCGCTGCTCAAAAGCCAGGCGCTCAGCCGCCAGTTCGGCGCGTTCGCGCTCCAGCGAATCGCGCAAATCTTTCTCGCGCACTCTCGCCTCGCGTTCGGCGCCAGCCCGCTGTTGATCGTCGCGATCACGGGCTACCCGATCTTCTTCAGCCCGGGCCCGCTGATCGTTTTCGCGCCGCAGGCGGTCAAACAGGTCGAGGCGAAACTTGGCGTCGCGCGCAAACGGCGACGAAGGATATTTTTCGATAAATTCAACGTATTTCTGCGTATCATTCGTATCGCGCACGCGGTCCCATGCTTGCGCATCCGTATCGACAAGCTTGAAGTAGAAATCGTTGAGAAGCGAGATCGAAACCTCCGGACGCTGCTGGCCGTTGGTGCGTTCAAAGACGTCCTGCGTGACGCGCCGGAACAGGGCGCCGACCTCAAGGTTTGGCTCTTCAAGGCGGCGGACCAAGGACTCGGTGAAGGGGCTGTTGCGGCCACGTCCGTCCTGCGCCACCTTGTCGGGCGCCGTTGCATAAGCAACGACCAGCCCTTCTGTCCGGTCGATTCGCGCCAGACCGCGCGAGACATCGCCGCCACCAGCGCTCCGGCTCGCGGTCAGGCTCTTCTCGAGGGGGTTGTCGCGGCACGCGTCGAGTATGACGATCTTGACGCCCTTTGAGCCATTAAGCAGGTCCATCACCCTTGTAACAGCGATTGCCTCGTATTTTACGCTCTCGTAATCCTCAACCTCGATATCGACGGGAAGCAGATAGTTCTGTTGCTGGTACTGGATTCCGTGACCCGCATAGTAAAACAGCGCGACATCCGCGCCGTTCACCTTGCGCGCGAACTGAGCGAAGGCAGCGCCAAAACTCGCCTTGTCGACATCGGTGCGGACGATGACGTCGAAGCCGACCTTGCGCAGCGCCTCCGCGATGTCAGGCGCATCATTGATTGGATTTTCGAGGGCGTTGATTTTTGTATACTTGGCGTTGCCGATAATCATCGCCACGCGCTTGTCAGCGAGGGCGGGCACGGCGAACACTGTCGCAAATGCGAGCCCCGCAAGTCCGATCATTCCGGGCCAGATACGCCTCATGAGCTCCATGTCCCCGATACAGCCTGAGAATTAACCACATTTAGTGTAAGACTTTAAAAACCATACATCCACAAACGCAACTGTGCAACACGTGAACAATGCGAGGTGTGCTTTTGCGCACAATTAAGGCAAGCGTTGGGGGTGCCGAGCCCTAGCTAGGAATTGGCGCATTAAATTCAATCCGAAGTTGGTTTTCAATTTCCGGGGACTGATAGGGACGCGACGGCTATTTCAAACGCGCGCGAATTTATAGCCCAATCGAGGAATGCGGCGTTGCTGTGCGGACCAAGGCAGCTGATAATTACGAGGCCCCTTGAGTATTCGAGGCTGATGACCTGCAATTGAAGGGGACTATCGACCGTCGTCTTTGCGTCAACTTTGATGCTTTGGATGTTGGTGAATGGCTCAAAAACGGCAAGACTTATCCAATTAGGCTTACTAGCGAAGGTAACGCCAGATTCCTCGAATTCTTTGAGCGTCGCGTCTCGCTCGGCATCAAACGGCGGCGAAGCGAAGTTCCTGTCTATGTATTTGACTCGCAGGAAACATTTCATTATTTTATCTGAATCGAACCGGTACCAGTCCGCCACAGCCCTGCCGGGCGGCAATTCTTCTGGGTTTCGTCTCGACCAAGACTCTGGGAATTGGAATGAAACTCCCGGCCCGATCGAGGCGTTTATCCATGGTTCGATTATATTAGGTGTCGCCACTTCATTTGTGGTGAACGACCTAATGCCGAGGTTCAGTATGTTCATTAGGTCGAGGAATCGAGACGTCGGGCAAAATCCCTGTAAAAGAACCAGCGTGCTCCCGTTTACAGTCGCAGATAGCAAGCCAGAATATTCGAGTCCGCCAATTTCAAGTTCGCAGGAAGCGCGCGCGCGACGAGCGTCAAGCGGAGTTAATTCGCCGGCTCGCCAATTCGCGCGCGTAGAAATATAGTATTTCAGCCAGTGGACCGCTGAGATTTCATTCGCGAGCGCAATGCCAAAAATTTGCAATGAGACGCCAATTTCGGAAGAAGCCTCAAGTACCGCGATCAATGAGAGATTGTTGGTGACAATTGGCGTTTTTCCCACGTTTGCGAGCCGCCAATCTCCCGGCGCAAGTATGCTAAATTTAAAGGGGTTGGGCCCCTCGGAGAGTAACTCAGCTCTGACGACGCTATCGGCTGTGAGAGACTTCGCCATGCTGATCCTTTCCGCCCCACTATAAACCGCAGGCCATACTGAAGAAGCATGTTTGCGGGCCTCAAAGGCATCAATAAACGCCAACTAGAGCCTTGAAACCCGCCATGGGGCCAGCCCCGATTTCCCCGCCGGTAGTAACTCCCCAGATACCGTCAATATAGCCGGCCCGCGCGGATGCTTTGGCTGCTGCACCGATTCCGGCTTCGCCTGTAAGGCCAATCTTGACGCCATGATTCCATTTTTCGTCGAGGTGACCACGATTTTCATCATTGGTGACGGTCCTGACAATCTGCCCAATGGTGTTGTCGTAAATCGATTTTGGGCTTACGTTCAGGCTGCCGCTGATCTCGCCTTTTACCGCAACAGCCTCAAGGCCACCTTCAATTTCTGCGCCTTTGAAGTCGGCAGTCTGTTTGTAGCCCACTGACAACGCAGCTGATACGGAACCGACTTCGCCGCCAGCCTTGATGTGCACAAGCCCGTTCGTGATTTCTTCCAATTTTTTGCCCTCGAATTCTGCTGTAATAATAGCGACCTTCGCTTGGCCGAAAAGTCCTGCTGTCAAATCACCTGAAAGATTGCCTTTGACGCCCAACGACCCTTCGCGATCAAATACGCCGGCCCGGATGGTCCCCTCCATGCCAACGAGCCTGAGTAGGCCGTCCTTCGATTTCCAAATTTCCTCGTCTTTTTTAATGCTTACGATGGTCAAGTCGAATTCTATTTTTTCTTTCATTTCGCGTGATGTTTTTTCAGATATTTCTTCGTCCTGGCGATTTATTGCAGAATTGTGGCCATATTTTTTCTCATAAAATGGTTCAGTTTTAGCTTTGAGGGAGAATTGCGTTAATTCAGTCTTCCACTCGGGTTTTGCGTTATTCGGCTCTTTATCTAGTTGCGCCAACTTGGGCGTCAGCGACTTCGCGATGGTGGAGGGCAGGCGGAGTTGCGGCACTGTCATCGGGTACTTATGCCGTCGCTTCTGAAAACTTGGCCTTTTTTCGCTTGACGGTGGCGGTGTTCGCCGCACCGGCTCTTTGACCTTGCCAAATGTGCCCTTCGTCCCTTTCGCGGCGGCATGGGTGATGAGCGCGACGAATGCCACGACGCCGACGGCGGCGATCACATCAGCCAGCAGCTGCGCCCCAGTCTCCAGCTCTTCGTCGGTTCTTGCGCTCGAGATAATACCGGCGATCTGGCCAATTTTCTTGGCGATATCGAACACCATCGTGCCGAGCAGATATATACCGGCGCCGAACAACAGCGCGTCGACGACTTGGCTGGGGCCAAAAGCGTGTCCCACGGCCCAAACCGCCAGCACGACGACGGCTGTCGCGATGGCTTGCGGCGTCATCAACGCGTTGAATTGCTCGCGCAGGGCGGCGCTCATATAGTTGGGCGCCCGCTGCAACACCTGCGCGGCGCGCCCGCTCAACCCCATCGACTCGATGGAGGCGTCCTTGGCGTCGGCGAGAAACGAGGAGTTTATCTCGACGCTTGAGGTCAGATTGCCGCCCCCCAGCCCCACTTGAAGCCACGGCACAAGCGCCCCGTCGAAACATTTCTGAACCAGGCGATCGACGACCGCACTGTCGCGCATCCTTGAGATCGCGGGATTACCGTCGTCCCACTTCACCATTGCCTGACGGAGACGACCGACATTGCTGGCGTCGGCGAAGGCTCGCCTCAGCAGATGGCGCACTTCTTCTTTGCTGTGCAGGGCGGGGCGGCCATTCACGTCCCACTCGGAAAGCCCGCCCAAGGCGCCGCGCGGTCCAATAACCAGCGTGTCCATGCCAAGGGCAATGCGCAGGACGGGCATGCCGCTCATAATGGCTTACCGCTTCGCGCGGCGAGGTTGCTCGGCGCCATTAACTGGCAACGTCGCTGGCTTCTGCGGATTGGCGCCGGCGGATTTGCCTTGCGGGCTTTGCGAGGCGCTCACAATCGCGGCGCTCGGCGCGCTGGCGTCACGCGCCAGACCGCGATACCGCACCGGCGCATAACCGCGCGCCAGCAGCGAGCCAAGCGGATACACGTTGCGGCAAACCTTGCCGTTGCAGCCGCCCGTCGAGGCCTCGATCACCTCGGCTTTTTTGTCCGGCGTGAAGCGGATGAACAGCATGACGTGCGAGCCGGGCTTGTTCAGCGCGTCGCCGGGAAGCAGATCGAAGGGATTGGTCAGACGTTGTGCAATCGAGGGGATCGCGATGGTGGTGAAGTGGGTTGACAGCCCCCAGGTTGCCGAAACAAACGCCGAGCAATCGACGCCGGTCGCGTCGCGTCGCGGGTCGTTGCGCGTGCAGATGTTGCCGGCCTTGACGCCGCGCTCAATATTGCTGGCGATCTGGGGGAGGTTGCCCATACAGCCCCAGCAGTAGGGGATGCCTTGCACTTCCTGATTCATTTTGCCGCTGATGTAACCGGGGCGGCGGACCCGGTTGAACCCCGTACACGCAGTGTCAGGCGTCGGGCCGTAAGCTCCGGCGTTAACGCGCCAGCGAATGTTGGCGAATGCATACGCGGTTTCCAGAACCTGGGCGCGCGTCAGTGGGCGCACGGCCGCATTGGCGCCCTTGCGTGAAAACTCAGCCAGCAAGGGGCCGCTGCCGGGCGCAACAAACGCGGCGGGCGGCCCGAGGTCGATGACCGCGCCATTCTTGAGCGGGCGAAAGCTGACGCCGAGCACGTCGGTCTGGCCCTTGCGATTGCGCAGAAAATAGACATCGCCGTCCGGCGATACCGTGACGAAGCGCCGCGACAGCGCCACCGAGGAATTGAGCGGCAATTCATGCGCGCCTTCCAGCGCGCCCTTGGCGTCGTAGCGGGCGACGAATGACGTCGCCAGATCGCCCATCCCTGTCGGAATGTTTTCGGCCAGCACGAAGGCGCGTCCCTTTTTGTCGATATCCAGCACCTCGACAGACCCCAGACGGCTTCGCACCTTCAGTTTCAGTTTGGCGAGGCTGGAAGTTGCGCCTTTGGAGGTCAGCGTGATTTCGACGCTGGCGTCGTCGGCGGAGGATTTGACGTCCGCCACGACAGTGCCGCGCCCCTTGGATGCGACGATCTGACGGCCTCGCCCCGTCGCTTGCTTGCCAACGCTGCGCGTCGTGGCTTCGTCGCCTGACTCTTCGCCGGTCCCCATTTGCGCGAAGGTCGAGGCGATG
>JAYTTW010000082.1:0-9130 GCA_043744855.1 Hyphomicrobiales bacterium | reverse complement strand
TGAGTATGCGGCAAGTGGTTTGCCGACGGCGCCGGCGGTAAACAGATAAATCAGAAATCCGGCGAACACGGTTGTCGAAACCAGCATCAAAATCGTGGCGCTAAATCGCACGGAGAGGCCGACGCCACCGCTGCCCGCCTGAAACAACAGCGCCAACCCCACCGCGACGCTCGACGACAGTGGCAACACCCACAATGGCTTGATGATTTGCTGCGTGGCGGCGGCCCCCGCCAGCAAGACAAGCGACGGCCCGATGGCGAGGGCGAGGGCCTGCAAGCGCACCGGCCTGGCGCGGGTGAACTCGTCCTGAGTGCGGCGGTCGGCGGTTGAAAACATCACCAGCGCCGGCGCGATAAACAAGGTGAACTGGCCCAACAGCGCGTTCATGGCGCTAGCGTTCAACGCGGCGAGCGTGCGGATTTTTTCGGCCCCGACAGCGCGCGAGAAACTTGGCCAGCCGTTGGCGTCGAGCCACCACAGATGCGGCGAGACAACGACAAGAAACACAGCGACCGCCAGGTAGCTCGCCGGCGTCGTGAAAGCCTTGCGAAAGCGTGGCGTCATCGCCGCCAGCGCCACCAACGTCACCAGCAGAAACACCAGTTCGTATTTTGTCAGCATGCCCAGCCCGGCGGCGAGGCCGAGACCGACGGCCGCCGGCCAGCGCCGCTCTTCCAGATAAACAACGCCAAAATACATCGCTGCCGCCCAGAAAGGCGCCAGCAGGGCGTTATGGTTTACCTGAACCGCCTCAAATGTTGCCGATGGCGAAGCCAGAGCCAACAGCACGCCAAGCGCGGCGGTTTGTGGCGAGGCGTAAACGCGCACCGTCTTCCAGACGAAAAACGCGGCGATCGTCATGCCGGCTTGCGACAGGAAGATGGCCGCAAAAACCGGTGACAAGCCCGACCGCAGCGCCGCGTCAAGCAGCCACGTCGTCATCGGTGGGTGCTTGGCGTAACCCAGCGCGAGGGCGCGGCCCCAATAAGCCGCCTCCAGGGTGTCGGCGTGCAAATTCCCGAAAACCAGCGCTCCGCCGATGGACCAGAGGGCCAGATGGGCAAGTGCTGCGACAAAAATCGGGGATAGTCCGAGGAAGTCGTCGCGTCCGGCGTCGACACTCTGGCTATGGAAATGGGCCTGCGACATGAACGCGGGGAAACCTCAGGCGCGGGGGAACCTCGGTGGCGTGTTACCCATGCCCGCCGCGATGCGTCGCGTCAACTCGCGCGGCAGCGCAGCGTTGACCCGGCGCGCCCAAATTTGTGGTTAACCATGCTTGCTGCAACGCTGGATCGCACAATTTGACGTGCAACGAGGCAAAGTCTGGTTATTTGGCAGGCAACTCAACAAAGGCCGGAAGTCAGCATGCATTTTTTGCATTGCTGCACCGCAATATTAACGCTTCCAACCCTGCGGCCCGCCGGAGTAGTGTGCAACTCAGATGTTTTTTGGTTTTCGTTGATCCACAAAGGAAATTCTGTGTTTTTTAAAGAGCTGGCCCATAAGATGCAGAGCTGGCGTCGCTACCGCGCTGCGGTACGCGAGCTTTCGCTGTTGTCAGACCGGGAGCTTCGCGACCTTGGTCTTAACCGGCAGGATATTTGCAATGTGGCGCGGCAGAGTGCCGGCATGTTGTAGTCTTGGCCGGATCGTTCGCGTGGGTGGCGACCCCTCCCCCTCCCTAGTCGCCATTCGCGTTCGGAAGCGCCCGCCGGTCCCTCCCCGGCGGGCGAATTCGTTTCCGCCTCACCCTGTGTCTTGACCCGGCGTCTTGACCGCATGGCTTGACCGAACCGCAAGGCGCCGCGACAAGCGGCAATGCAACCCATTCACATCATCGGCGGCGGTCTCGCCGGATCGGAAGCTGCCTGGCAAGCGGCACGCCGTGGCGCGCCAGTCCGCCTCTACGAAATGCGGCCGACGCAGCGCACGCAAGCCCACCACACCGACCAACTGGCGGAACTCGTCTGCTCCAACTCCTTTCGCTCGGATGACGCATCGACTAACGCCGTCGGTCTCATGCATGCGGAAATGCGGCGGGCGGGTTCCCTCGTGATGGCCTGCGCCGATGCCAACAAGGTACCCGCAGGCGGAGCGCTGGCGGTCGACCGCGACGGATTTGCTGCAGCTGTAACCCGCGCGATCCAAGGCGAACCGCGTATCGAGATTGTTCGTAAAGAAGTTTCGGAGATACCTCCAACTGATTGGAAAAACGTCATTATCGCGACGGGGCCGCTAACCTCCGATGGGCTTGCCAGCAGTATTGTCGCGCTGACGGGGGAAGCCCAGTTGGCGTTCTTCGACGCCATCGCGCCCGTCGTGCATCGCGACAGCATCGACATGAACAGGGCGTGGATGCAATCGCGCTACGACAAGGTCGGCCCGGAAGGCGACGGGGCGGATTACATAAACTGCCCGCTCAACCGGGCTCAGTACGAAGCCTTTGTCGACGCCCTGCTGGCAGGCGCCAAGACCGCTTTCAAGCAGTGGGAGGGCGTGCCTTACTTCGATGGCTGCCTGCCCATCGAAATCATGGCCGAACGCGGGCGCGAAACCCTGCGCCATGGCCCGCTGAAACCCTTCGGCCTGACCAACCCGCATGGCGCCGATCCAAAGCCCTACGCGGTGGTTCAGTTGCGCCAGGACAATGCGCTCGGCTCGCTGTGGAACATGGTGGGGATCCAGACCAAGCTGCTCCACTCCGAGCAACTGCGAATCTTTCGCAGCATTCCCGGCCTCGAACGCGCCGAATTTGCCCGTCTTGGCGGGCTCCACCGCAACACCTTTGTGAATTCTCCGCGCGTGCTCGATGCGCGACTTCGGTTGAAAGCCGATCCGCGCTTGCGCTTTGCCGGGCAAATCACGGGATGCGAAGGTTATGTGGAAAGCGCCGCCATCGGCTTGCTGGCGGGACGCATGGCGGCGGCGGAACAGCTCGGCCAGGTTTTTGAGCTGCCGCCGCCGACGACCGCCATGGGGGCGCTCCTCAATCACATTACCGGCGGACATATCGAGCGCATCGACGCGGGGCCGCCGAGTTTCCAGCCGATGAACGTCAACTTCGGGCTGTTTCCGCCGCTGACAGAGGCGGTGAAATCGACCGAGGGAAAGCGATTGCGGGGAACCGAAAAGTCGATGGCGCGCAAGCGGGCTCTTAGCGAGCGGGCGCAGGCCGACATGGGAGTTTGGCTTGCCGCTATGTCGCCAAGTGACCCCGGTGACTTGCCTCTATCAGGCGACCTGACTGACTCAGGCGGGCCCTGCCGTCATGTTACAGAATAGTCACAACCGCAAACAATTTCTGGGTCGCCACTGAGAGGGCTTGCCGCACAACCGTTTGGCTATACCGTGTTTAGCTTGAAATAAAATCGATTTGGGGGTTTCCATGCGCCGTATTTTCCTCGCTTCCGCCGTGTTGGCCTCGACAGCGGTTTCGGCGCTGGCGCAAAACGCCGGCACCGGCATCACCCGCGTCGTCAGCTTTGGCGACAGCCTCACCGACAACGGCAACCTGTTCATCGGTTCGGGCGGCACACAGCCGCCAAGTCCGCCCTACAACAAGCGTTTTACCAACGGCGTTACGTTCGCGGAATTGCTGAACGGCCCGATGTTGGGCTTTTTCACGCCAGCGACGCCCGCCGTGCTGAACGCCAACAACGTCAACTACGCCTTTGGCGGCTCGCGGACGGACACCCTGGTCGCCAACCCGCCCGGCATCCCGACGCAAATCGGAGCCTATCTGGTCCGAGGCGGCACGTTTGGAAACAACACGCTGGTCACCTACTTTGGTGGCGCCAACAATATCTTCCAGGCATTTGCAATCGCTGCCGGCAATCCAGCGACGGCGCAGGCGACGATGACGATCGTCACCAACGCCTCGGCGGCGGACGCCGGCGCGAGCCTCACCCAGCTTGCCGGAGCCGGCGCGCGAACCGTCGCCGTCTACAACCTGCCAAATTTTGGCTCGCTGCCGAATTTCACAGCGCTGGGCGCCTCAGCCGTTCAACTCGCCAGCTTCTCTTCAGGCAACTTCAACACCTCGTTGAACACCGCGACGCAAAATGTCGCCACCGCCAATCGCAGTGTCAACTTCGTCCAGGTGGACGTCGCCGGCGCCTTCGCTGCGGTCATCGCCAATCCTGCCGCGTTTGGCTTTTCGAACGTGACCGCGCTGTGCCTCACGACTCCGGCCTGCGGTGGTGGCACTTTCGCGCAGCAGAACCAGTATCTTTTCTGGGACGGCGTGCATCCGACCCAGGCCGGCCATCAACTGCTGGCGACGTTGACCCAAATGTACCTTTACGCGCCGGCGTTGTCGGCCGGCGCCGCTGTGCTCGGCGACACCGGCTACCAGAACCGTCGTGGCTTCATGATCGACGCGCTCGACCGCTCACGCGCCGAACGGGCGCGGCCGGGCGTCAATGATTTCTACGTCGAAGCGCTGGGCGAGACGTTTAGCCGCAACGCTGGCATCACAGTGCTTCCCGGCGTCGCCCAGCCTGTCATTCCCACGTCAAACCGTTTCACCTCGACGCAGGGCGGCGTGCGAATCGGTATGACGCGCGGCCTCGGGGCGGGCTGGTCCATCGCGGCGAATTTGTCGGCGATAACCGGCAACGTCAAAGCCGGCTTTATCAGCGCCAACGCGACCAGCCTTGGCGCCGACCTTGCGGCGCTGTGGCGCAGCGGTCCGCTGTTCGTCAACCTCGGCGCGGGCGCCAGCCTCGATCTCTACAACGAGTACAAGCGACAGACGCTGCTGGCGCCGGTCGTGTTGAGCGGTTCGCCCTCAGGCAATTCGCAGTCAGTGGCGGCGGAGATCGGCTACGACACACCGTTCGGCGCGTTGAAGATCACGCCGGTCGCGCGGCTCGCCTATACGCGCGCCAATGTTGAAGCATTCAGCGAAAGCGGCCTAACAGCCGTATCGTTTGGCTCGCGCGCTGTCGCCGCCGCGTCCGCTGCCGGCGAACTGCGCTTTGCCTATTCGCTCTCCCCTGCCGCCAAGCTGACGGCGATGATCGGCTACGAGGCGTTGTTTTCGCGGCAGGGCGGCTCGCTCAACGGACAACTCGCCAACAACACGGCGTTGCCATTTGTGCAACCTGTCGCGAGCTTGCCGACGCCGGGATTGCAGGTTGGTCTGGGCGCCGAAATGCAACTGGCGGGAATGACGCTCTCGGCGAACTATCGCGGCGGATTTGGCGCGTCAGGTCAGCGCCTGCATCGCGCCAATGTCGCGCTGACGACGAAATGGTGAGCGGGCATCGCGGCTAAAACTGGCGCGAGGTCCGCCACAATATCCATTGCGCGCGCCATGGCGGCAGCGACACGACGCTCTTGAACGGATTGTAGTCGGCGCGATCCATCTGAGCTAGCAGCGGTTCGACAAGCGCTATCGGCAACAGGGAAATCCGCGCCGCAGGCTGCATATCCTGCATACCTTTTTTAGCCTCGGCGACCCGGCACCGCGCCAGCAAACGAATCTCTGCTAGAAAATCCCGCAAGCCGGGAGAGAAGCGACCCTGCAGCACGTCGTCGCGCGATGCGCCGTGCGCCGCGAGGCGATCTGCCGGAAGATAGAGCTGGCCGCGCGCTGCGTGCCATGGCAAAGCCCGCAGCAACCCTATCAGCGCGTAGGCGACGCCGGCATGGGCTGTCGCTTCGGCGCCAGAATGGGCTGTCGCTTCGGCGCCGCGACCCTCGACGAGCATGATCGAAGCGAGGCGAAACAACGCCGAGCAAGTTTCGCCGCAATAGCCTTCAAGCTGGCGCAGACCCGGCATGGGATCGTCGTAAAGATCGAAAGTTCGGGCATCCACGAGATTAGTGAAGGCTGCAATGGGCAAGCGAAATTTCGCAATAGTGTCGAGAATGGCGTGGGCGACGGGATGGGCGACAACATCGCCACGCGGCGCGCCCTCGAGCGCCTCGCGCCACCATTGGTAGCGGATTTCACCGGGACGCGGATCGCTGACGACATCACGGATGCGGGCGATTTCCAGGCTGAACGCATAGAGCGCATGGAGGTTGGGGCGCACCTCTGCCGGGGCGAAGAGGTTGGCGAGCCAGCGCTCGCGATCGCCATCGCGCAACATCGTGTTGCAATGCGCATAGGCGTCGGCGAGGCGGTTGTCATCGGGATCGCGCATTAGTCCACCGCCAGCAGCGCCGCCGCGACACGGCGGCCCTCTCCAAGCAGAATGTTGTAAGTGGAAATGGCGAGCGGCGTCGCCATCGGATCAAAACGAATCTTGCGCAGCCGCAACAATTCGGCCAAGGGCGCCGCGACCGGCACGAGGTGTGCGCCCGACCCGATAATCAGCAATTCCACCGCGCCAGCGGGTTCGGCAAAAAGCGCCGCAAGTGCTGCGGCGTCAACCTCCCCGGGGTCGGTTGCAGCAAGCGCATGAATGCCTGAGGGCAGCGCCAGCAGCGAACCGCGATGCGACATGCCGGCGAAGCGAAAGCCTCCGGCGGTGTAGCTGTCGATGGAATGGCGTCCGGGCAGAAAACCCTGAGTGCGCGGCGTCGTCATCGGCGTTGCGTCCTTGCCGCGCTTGCCGTCCTTGCCACCCTTGCGCGCCGCTGCCGGCGCCTGTGATCACGCACGCGCCGTCGCACTGGCGCCGTCTTTGGCATTCGGCGCGTCGGCTGAGCTGGCGCGACCCTCGGTGCGCACGCCAAGATAGATCAGTATGGGTGAACAGATGAAAATCGAGGAATACACGGCAACGAACAGTCCCCACATCATGGCCAGCGAGAACGACTGGATCACGTGGCCGCCGAAGAACACCAGCGACAGCAACGCCAGGAAGACCGTAGTCGCCGTCATCAACGTGCGTGGCAGCACGGCGTTGATGGAAACATCGATCATCTCGGCGATGCCCATGCGTTTGTACTTGCGCATCATCTCACGGATCCGGTCGAGCACAACGACGGTTTCGTTCAAGGAATAGCCGACAATCGTCAGAATGGCCGCGATGGAGGTCGTGTTGAACTCCAGTTGCGTCACCGAGAAGAAGCCGACCGTCAGCAGCAGATCATGCATGGTGGCGATGACGGCGCTGACGGCGAACTGCCACTCGAAGCGGAACCAGAGATAGGTCAGCACCGCGAGGATCGACATGACGACGCCGAGGGTTCCGGACTGCACGAGTTCGCCCGACACGCGGGGTCCCACCACCTCGACGCGACGAAACTCATAGGCGCCGCCGATGCTGTCCTGCACCTTCTTGACGGCGACCTGCTGGGCATTGTCGCCGCCCGGCTGCACCCGCATGCGCATCGTCACGTCGTTGGAGTTGCCGAACGCCTGCACTTCGACTTCGCCCAATCCGAGTTTTTCGCCAACCGTGCGCAACCCCGCGATATCCGGCGCGCCGCTTTTGGCGCGTAGCTCCATCAAGGTTCCACCAGCGAAATCGATGCCGAAGTTCATGCCGACCGTGAGGAACAGAACGACCGAAACGATCGACATGACCGCTGAGAAGGGATAGCTGACGCGGCGAAACCGCATGAAGCCGAATTTGGTGTTCTCAGGCGTGAGACGCAGAAGTTTCATGGCGTTTCCTGGCGTTTCCTGGCTCAGATCGGAATGGTCTTGGGCTTGGCCCAACGATACCAAAGGGCGATCATCATGCGCGTCATGGTGACCGCCGTGATGATCGTCGTGAGAATGCCGAGGCCAAGCGAAACAGCGAAGCCGCGCACCGGGCCTGAGCCAATAAAATACAGGATGACGGCGGCGACCATCATCGTCGACTGGGAATCAACGATGGTGGCGAAGGCGCGGTTGAAGCCGGCGTCGAGTGCCGAAATCAGCGAGCGTCCGGCCTTGGCTTCCTCGCGGATGCGCTCATAAATGAGCACATTGGAATCGACGGCCATGCCGATGGTCAGAACGATGCCCGCGATGCCGGGCAAGGTGAGCGTGGCGTGCAGCAGAATGAGCGACGCGAAGATCAAGGCAATGTGAATGAACAGCGCGATGTTGGCGAACACGCCGAACACACCGTAGGTCATCAGCATGTAAACGACGACCAACGCAGCGGCGATATAGGCGGCCTTTTTGCCGGCGTCGATGGAATCCTGACCGAGGCCGGGGCCGACGGTGCGCTCTTCGACGATGTTGAACTTGGCCGGCAGCGCGCCGGCGCGCATGAGGATGGCGAGATTGTTGGCCTGCTCCACCGTGAAGCGCCCGGAAATCTGCCCGGAGCCGCCAGTAATGGGTCCGAGAATACGCGGCGCCGAGATTACCTTGCTGTCCAGAATAATCGCGAAGGGTTTGCCGACGTTGGCGGCGGTGACCTCGCCAAAGCGCTGGCCGCCGCGAATGTTGAACTTGAAATTGACGATCGGCTCGCTGGTGCGCTGATCAAAACCAGGCTGTGCATCGACCAGGTCTTCGCCCTGCACCATCACCTGTTTTTCGACCGGATACGTGCCGACGACGCGCTCGCTTTTGCCGTCCGCCGTGCGCTCGAATTCGTTGAGCATCTCGACGTCGCCCGGGTTGTAACCGGGATCGGCGACGAGGCGAAATTCGAGCTTTGCGGTCGAGCCAAGAATTTCCTTCAGTTTTGCCGTGTCCTGCAAGCCAGGCACCTGAACTTCAATACGGTCGTTGCCCTGACGCTGGATATTGGGTTCCGTGGTGCCCAGCGCATCGACGCGGCGGCGTATCACTTCCGTCGCCTGATCGACGGCCTTGCGGGTTTTGTCCAGCATGCCGGCGTCGGTGATGTTGAGGCGCACGAGGCCGTCGGCATCCTCGGAAATGGCGAGTGGCGGCGCGCCGAGGGAACCCAGCGTCGTCACGGCGCCCTGCGCCATCGGCCGCAGCTTGGTCATGGCGCGGCCACGATCCCCGGCGTCGGGAATGCGGAACTGCACGGTACGCCCCTGCGCGCCAATACCGCCGGCGAGCCGGATGTTTTCTTCGCGAAAAATGCGCCTGACATCGTCGCGCGTGTTGGCGAGGAAGGTTTTCAGAACGTCGTTCTGATCGACCTCGAGGAGGATGTGGGCGCCGCCCTGCAAATCAAGTCCAAGCACCACCTGCTCAACCGGCAACCACGAAGGCGTTGTCTGGCGAACCGCATCGAAATGCTGTTTCGTCAGC
>JAYTTW010000081.1:0-9225 GCA_043744855.1 Hyphomicrobiales bacterium | reverse complement strand
CACCCAGGCGCTTTTGTACGCATCCTTGAGGCCGGGATCGAGCTCGGCGTAGGGCATCAGGTGAAAGCTCATGACTTTCATAGAGTGATCTCCTGCATGGCGTGGTCTCCCAATTGTCGCGCTCTACCCGGCGGCGGGGTCAAGAACGATTTTGCCCATGCCCTGATCGGCTTCCATCAGGCGATGCGCCTGCACGGCCTTCGACAGCGGCAGCACGTGGGCGATGCGCACCTTGATCAGGCCATCGGCAGCCGCCTGAAAGCAGCGCGGCAGATCGGCGGGATCACTGCCCGGCATGCCCCGGATGGTGATGCGGTTGTCGTAGAGGTGGAAGAAGTCGATCGGCACGACCGGACCGCCGTGCGCGCCGGCGGTCACCAGACGCCCGCCTTCGCCCAGCGCGTGAAAGGCCTGCGGTAGAATTTTGGGGTTGGCGATGTTATCATAGAGAACGTTGACGCCTTTGCCGCCGGTGATCTTCATGCATTCGGCCAGCAAATCCTGCGTCGAGTAATCGATGGCGTGATCGGCGCCGCAGGCGAGGCCGATGTCGGCGCGCTGGCGCGAGCCGGCGGTGGCGATGACCTTCGCGCCGATGACGTTTTTGGCGATCTGGATGCCGAGCGTGCCGAGATTGCCGCTGGCGCCCATGATGAGCACCCATTCGCCGGCTTTCAGGTTCGCCACGTTGCACAGCAGGTTCCACGCGGTCGGGCCGTGACGCATGACAACCGAGGCTTCGTGAAAATCCAGATTTTTTGGCAGCGACACCGTTTTGAACGCCGGCACGCAGACGAGTTGCGCGAAACCGCCGGGGCGGCGGATGCCCATCATGCCTTGCTCGCCCGTATAATTCCCGCCGTCCTCAGCACAGATATCAAGCGGCATGCCGCCGGCAGCAGCGACGGGATCGCCGACTCTGAATTTAGTGACGCCCTCCCCGATGGCATCAATGACGCCGGCGCAATCGACGCCGGGGATCAGCGGCAACATCGGCTTGCGCTGCATCTGCGTGCCGGCGCGCAGCGCGACATCAAGCACGCGGTTGACGGTGGCGGCGTGGACGCGGATGCGCACTTCGCCGGCACGAGGCGCTGGGTCCGGCACATCCTCATACCGCATGACTTCGGGCGGACCGAATTTGCGAACGACGATCGCTTTCATTTCGCTGCGCCCTTTGCGCCGATGAGTTCGAGCGCCGAGCGCCCGAGAAAACTGTAGGGATTGGCCAGCGTCTCGGCGATCTCAAAGTGGTTGAGGCCGACGCCCACCTGCAATTTGACCGCCCCGCCCGCCTTGGCGACTGCAGCGGCGAATTCCTCGCTCTGGCGCTGGAACTCCGGCGATTCCTGGTCGCCATAACTGACGACAACCGGGCAATTGAGATGGCGGAGATTTCGGATGGACGAGAGCTGCTCGACCATGGCGTCATTGAAATTGACATACTTGCTGCGCGCCGAAAGCCGCACCGGCGCCAGTTCAAACATCCCGCTGGTGACCATGCCTCCCTTGAGAATCGTTTGCGGCGCGCCATACGTCGCCCAGTCTGTCGTCAACACGTTGCCAACAAGATGTGCGCCGGAGGAATGACCGTAGATGTAGAGCTTATCCGCATCGGCGCTGAAGGTTGCGGCATTGCGGTAAATCCACACCATAGCGCGGCGCACCTGATCGATGATCGGCAGCAGGTCACCGCCGGTGTCGATGACATTGTCGAAATCGAGCGCAATGTAGTTGCTGCCGTGCTCGACAAACATTTCCGCCGGCCCGTGGCAGCGATCAGAAGCGCCAGAGCGCCAGGCCCCCCCGTGCACATAAATCAAGGTCGGCGCGGCGGCGACACGAGCGCGAAAAAGGTCGAGCTTTTCAATGGTCGCATCGCCATAGGCGAGACGTTGCGGCGCGCCGAGGCGCTGGCGCACAACTTCGCAGTGCGCATCGGTACGACGGTGCACGATGTCCATGTTGGGCGACCAGTTCGCCTGGTCGTAGCAGCGGTCGAGTTCGGCCTGATCGTAATCGAGGAAAACGGGCGGTCCCTTGGCGCGAGCATCGGGGTTGGCGGTCATTTTCGCTTCCTGTGGAGTCGGCAAACTTTGCCCCGGCGGGTGGGCGCAAGCAAGGGCGCAACGGGGTTGCTTGCGCCGGGGGGCGGCCAGCCCGCAGATTCACGCAATCAAAGCGTAAACCGAGCCGTCGCGCACTTCGACCTTGTAGGATTTGAGGTCAATGCTGCAGGGTGCGGCGGTCGCCTTGCCGGTGCGCACGTCAAAGCAACCGAAATGCGAGTTGCATTCGATGGTGTGACCTTCGAGCATCCCTTCGGCGAGGCTGGCGAGGCCGTGCGTGCAGTTGTCATCAGTCGCGAAAAATTCGCCGTCGACATTGTAGACAGCAATGGCGGGGGTATCGACATGTTCGATGCGGCGGACTTCACCGGGCGCGAGATCGGTGGTTTTGCATAGCAGGACGGATTTGGTGGACATGGGGTTCCCGTGGGGTTTCCCGTGAGGTTGTCGCGTTTCTATTCGTTAATTCGGCCATTATCCAGTGGCATGGCGGGATGATGCGCGCAGCAGGCTGGCTCGGTTGACGCCTGCACGATTGTCACCTGTCACGATTGACACCTGGCGCCCGCGCCACCTATGCATCAAGCTAAGCAAACACGCAGGTTTCCGCCCATGCAAGCCAATGGCTCCTACATCATCGACGACAAGCTGAAGGGCATCTTCTTGCTCGACCGCTCCGTGCATGTTTCCGAGGAAATCCTGCGCGAAGAAATGCACAAAATCTTCTCCAAGTGCTGGATTTACGTCGGTCACGCCTCCGAACTCAAGAAGAACGGCGACTTCGTGACGCGCAAGGTGGCGGGACGCCCGATCATTTTCGCGCGCGACCAGAAGGGCGAGGTGCGCTGCCACTTCAACACTTGCCGGCATCGCGGCGCCACCGTGTGTCTGGAGCGCACCGGCAATGCGCGACGCTTCATGTGCGTTTATCACGGCTGGATCTACAACAACGATGGCTCGATGGCGCGCGTGCCGGGCAATGACGCCTACTCCGCCGCTTTCGACGAGAGTACGCTGGGTCTCAAATCACCGGCGCGTTTCGAGCAGTATCGCGATTTCTGGTTCTTCAATCTTGACGCCAACGCCGTCGCGCTGCGCGAGTATCTCGGCAAGACCACCGACTATATCGACCTCGTCGTCGACCAGTCGCCGTCCGGCAAACTGGAGATTCTTCCGGGCACGCAGGAATACGATGTCGCCGGCAACTGGAAACTGATGGTCGAAAACAGCGTCGACGACTATCACCTGCCCTCGACACACTCGACCTGGCTAAATTTCATGAAGAATTCCGGCGTCAAGGTGGAGCCTTCCAAAGAGCCGGGTCTGGTGTTGCCGACCAAAGGCTACGCCATCGATCTCGGCAACGGCCATTTCACCACGGACAATATAAACTTCCGTGGTCGGCCGGTGGCCAAATGGATTCCGCTCTACGGCGAGGCAGCCAGGCCCGAGATGGACGCCATTCGCGCCGAACTCGTGCAACGCCTCGGGCCGGAGCGCGCCACGCGCGTCGCCGACACCAACCGCAACCTCGTGATCTTTCCCAATCTCGTCATCAACGACGGCTCCTCGGTGACGGTGCGCACCTTCTTCCCCGACGGCGTCGGCAAGATGCATGTGACGGCGTGGGCGTTGGGGCCGGTCGAGGAAAGCGAGAGCGCACGCGCCCGACGCCTCGACGCTTTCCTGACGTTCTACGGACCCGGCGGTTTTGCCACGCCTGACGATGTCGAAGCGCTCGAAATGGTGCAAAAAGGCCTCGCCAACTGGGAGGATGACCGCTGGACCGAGATGTCGCGCGGTATGGACCATGAGGACGGCGAGCAACTGAACAGCGACGAGTTTCACCTGCGTTTGTTCTGGCGCAAATGGAACTCGATGATGACGGGAGTTGCCCAGTGAGCGCGGTCAATGTCGCGTTGCTGGCTGAGGTCCAGGACTTTTTGTTCCGCGAGGCGGAGCTCATCGACAACTGGAAGCTCAACGAGTGGCAGGAACTGCTGAGCGACGACGCATGCTATTACGTGCCAGCGAATGATGACCCCAATGGCAGTCATCGTTCCAGCCTGTTCATCATCGCCGATGATCGCGAACGCATCCGCCAGCGCGTCATTCGCACCCTCGACCCCAACTGCCATGCGGAGACGCCGAAATCCCGCCTGTCGCGCGTGCTCGGCAACATTCGCATCGCCGCCGTCGAAGGCGATACGCTGACGGTGACAGGAAACTTCATCCTGCACCGCTATCGTCGCTATGAGCGGATGGGAGAATACGTCGGCAACTTCCGCTATCTTCTCAAGCAACACGGCGACAGCTTCCGCATTCGCGAGCGGCGAATGTTCCTCAAATCGCACGAACTGGGATCGCTCGGCTCGGTTAGTTTCATCCTGTAAGCGCGCGACATGCGGCGGGGAAACGTTCGTTTCAGGCGACCCATGAATCTCTGGCCAAGGCGAACCTTTCTGGCGGCGGTGGCGCTGTCGTTTGGGCCGGTTCGCGCCCAGTCGCCGCTGCCGTTTGCGGCCTTTTTGCAAACCTTGTGGCCGGCTGCGCAAGCCCGGGGCGTGCGTCGCCCGACTTTCGATTCAGCCTTGACAGGCTTGAGCCTCGACGCGGGCTTGCGCGGCTCCGGCGAGCGACAGGCGGAATTCGAGCGCACGATCGAAGCCTATATGAACGATGCCGCCTCGCCAGCCCGTGTGGCGCGCGGCAAGGCAATGCTGGCGCAATGGAACGCTGACCTCACGCGCAATGAGGCCAGCAGCGGCGTGCCGCGCGAAATCGTTTTGGCGGTTTGGGGAATGGAAACCGGATTTGGCGCCAACACCGGCGACAAGGACGTGTTGCGTTCGCTGGCGAGCCTCGCCTACCTGCGCACCGATGGCGCCCGCTTCGCCGACGAGGTCATCGCCGGGCTGTTGATGATCGAACGCGGCGTGGCGCGCGAAAGATTGCGCGGATCGTGGGCGGGCGCCATGGGGCATCCGCAATTCCTGCCCTCGGCCTATCTCAAATATGCGGTGTCGGCGGCCGGCTCGGGAACGCCCGACATCTGGAACTCCGTGCCAGATGCGCTCGCCTCCATCGCGACATTTCTGCGCCGCGAAGGCTGGAAGCCTGGCCTGGCATGGGGAACCGAGGTCATCGTGCCGGCGCTCTACGACTGGAAATCATTGCAGGGCAGCGCGGCGCAAATGTCGGCGCGCGGTGTGCGGAGCGCCGATGCGCGAGCCTTGCCGCCGGCGGTGAGCGCAACGCTGTATTTTCCGGCGGGCGCAGCGGGACCGGCATTTTTGTTGAGCGAGAATTACTGGATTTTGAAGCAGTACAACAACTCCGATTCCTACGCGATGTCGGTCGCGCATCTGGGCGACCGCATTGCCGGACGCGGCGCGTTGCGCACGCCTTGGCCGGGCCAACTGCGATTACTGGGACGCGCGGATCGCGTGCGCCTGCAAAACCTGCTGCACGAACGCGGGTTCTATGACGACAAAATCGACGGGCGCTTCGGTCCTGCCTCGCGCGACGCGATTCATGCGTTTCAGGTGAGCGTTGGCATGATGCCGGCCGACGGCTTTGCTTCGCGCGAGGTTTTGGAGCGGCTCGCGGCGGCGCGTTGAAATGTGCTAGCTTGCGCTCTGGAGACAGCGATGCACTTCAGCCGCAAAGAAGCGAAGGACTGGGCGCGCGAGCATATGCGCGGCATTTGGGCGGCGGCGCTACAGCCGTTCACGCCAGACACGCGCGACATCGACGAGGCCGCGTTTCGCTGCAATCTGCGCCATTGGATTGACGACCTTGGAATTGACGGCGTGTTCGTCGCGGGCAAGCAGGGAGAGTTTTTCTCGCTCTCCATGGCCGAGCGCAAACGGGTCTTTGAAATCACGCTGGAGGAGACGCATGGCAAGGCGCAAGCGATTTTGTCTTGCTCCGACCAGAACATGGACAACGTGATCGAACTCGCGCGCCATGCCGAACAACTCGGCGCAGCGTCGATTGTCGTGCATGCGCCGGTGCTGCATTTCACCTCGAAGCAGGACGAAACGCTGCTGAATTATTACCGCGACCTGAGCCAGGCGACAAACCTCGCCATCGCCATGTGGAGCCATCCGGATTCCGGCTATCTGATGAGCCCGCAACTGTGCAGCGAGATCGCCAATATTGATACGATCGTCGCGGTCAAATACTCGGTACCGCGCGCCCTGTACGCACAATTGCACGAGATGGCGCACAAAAAGCTGATCGTCTCGACCGCTTCGGAAGCGGAATGGCTCGATAACATCATCGATCTCGATTGGCGGTTGTATCTGTGTTCGAGCCCGCCCTATCTGCTGCAAACCAAATGGGATCGCCGCATGCGCGAATACACAGACCTGGCTTTTTCGGGGAATCATTCGGCAGCGCGGGCGGTGCGCGATTCACTCGATCCGGTGCGCGAAGCTCTCGCATCGACGCGCCCGCCCGAAAAGCCGCATGCGCATCCAAAATTCTGGCAGGAGCTGTTGGGGCAAGCGGGCGGCCCGGTGCGACGCCCCATGCTGGAACTGACCGCTGACGAAAAACAAGCGACCCGCAAGGCTTTCGCGCACTGCGGGTTGAAGGTTGGCGCAGCGGATGCGAGTGCGAGTAGAGCATGATCCCGAAAAGTGGACGGCGGTTTCCGGAAAAGATCTTGCTCAGTCAAAAACTTGTAGTGCGACGACGATTCGAAGAAGCGTCATTCAGCTCTGGGAGACAGCCATGATGCAGCCTTTTAACTTCAATGAATGGGTGAGTGAAAACCAGCCTCTGCTGAAACCGCCGGTCGGCAACAAAATCCTGTTTGCCGACCATAACGGGCTTGTCGTGCAGGTTGTTGGCGGACCCAACCAGCGCGTCGATTTTCACGACGATCCCGTCGAGGAGTTTTTCTATCAATTGAAAAACGACATGATGCTGAAGGTCATCGACCGCGGCAAAATCGAAAACGTCCGTATTCGCGAGGGCGACGTTTTTCTGTTGCCGCCGCACATGCGTCATTCACCGCAGCGCCCGATCGCCGGCTCCGTTGGCCTCGTCGTCGAAAGCCCGCGTGCGCCTGACATGAAGGATGCGTTTGAGTGGTATTGCATGGCGTGCACGTCGCTGGTGCATCGGGTGGAAATTGCCGGCGTCGATCTGGTGCGCGATCTGCCGCCGTTGTTCGCCGCTTTCTACGCTGACGTGGCGCAACGCACCTGCAAACAATGCGGTGCGCTGCATCCAGGCAAAGAGCCGCCGCCGGGCTGGAGCGGCATGTAAAGCCGCCAGTATCCGCCATCGAAAGAAAATGAGTCACGCAGTGACGCGCTTTCTGGAGATGTTAAGTGGATACTTCAACAAAAACGACGTACCCGGAATATTGATTCCGGGTACTGGCGTCGCCTACTCCGCTGCTTTGGCCAGCCCGGCGAGCCCGTCAAGATGGGCGATGACATCGCCGACATGCAGCACGTCAGCGTACTTGTGATGCATGTCAAAGAGATTGACCTTGTGGCTCAACATCGAGCGGTCATAGGTGCATTCCTCGACGAGCACGTTGTGAAATCCATAGGAGTACGCATCCACAGTCGAGGCGCGTACGCAGCCTGATGTGCTTTCGCCGCAGATGATCAGGCTCTCGATGTTCTTGCGGCGCAAATGCGCGATCAACGGGGTGCCGAAAAACCCCGAGGCGCGCTCCTTGTAAATGACGAGTTCGCCCGGCTGCGGTTCGAGGCCGGGCTGTATGGCGTAGAGATTTTCAACTTCGCGGCCCATGCGACGATTGGTTGAATGCACGCCTGAAGTGTCGGCGTGGCGCGTCGTGTAGAGGACCGGGATGCCGGCGCGGCGGGCGGCGGCGAACAGTTTTTGCGTCGGCTCGATGGCGCGCCATGCGTTCTCGCCGCAGGAGCCGGAAAATTCGCGATTGACCTCGATGACAGGGCGATTGCCGCCCTGGTAGGCTTTTTTGTAGAGGTCGATGGCGAGAATGGCGGGACGCGGACCGACATGGAGGTCGCGGCGATAGGCCGAGTAAATCTCGAGCAATTCGTCGTTGACGATGTCTTTCCAGCAATAGTCCTCGAACTTGTCAGTCATGTCGCGTCTCACTCCAGCCGGACGTTTTTCGAAAAATCGTAGGTCGGCGAAATATCCGCCTTATAGGTCTGGGTAATATACGTGGCGTCGCCGTCGGGCGCCAGCACGCGCGCCAGAAAGGCTCGCTGTAGCGCCCAGGCGGCCTCCGCCTGCGGGCGCCGATATCGGCCGGGCATGGTGTCATTGAGCCAGCCGTGCGGCGCACCGCCAAAAATCTCGACGTGGAAACTGCGGCCGTGCCGTTCTAGCGCATTGCGAAAATTGCGGACGTGATCGAGCGATATGATGTGGTCGGCTTCCCCGAACACGCCGAGAACAGGGCAGCCGGCTTTGGCGATGAGATCGTCAAGACCGACGGGAAAGCTCGACGTCACCTTCCAGTCGCGATCCTGAGCCGCGCCATACCAGCACAGGGCTGCGGCGATCTTTCGATGCGCCGCGAGGACGAGGGGATGGCGCCCGGTCTGGCAGACGCCCATGCAGAAGATGCGCGTGAGATCGGCTTGCGGAACATCCTCGAGAGCGGCGATTGCGCTGTCCATCAGCACAACAGATTCTGGATCGCCAAGGTCATAGCCGGAACTACCTTTGTGCAGCGCCGCCGGATCTGGATGCCGGAAAAAATAATCGCCGGCGATGCACACCATGCCCTCGCGCGCGTGTCGCATGGCGAGATCGCGGGTGTGTTGCACGAGGCCGTATCGCTCATGCAGGAGAACGATGACCGGCACTTTGGCGGTTGTATCGGGGAACGCCACAAACGCCGGCATGCCGCTTTTGCAGATGATCTCTTTCGTGCCGATATGGCGCGCGTCTGGCTCACTCATTCCTGTCTGGCTCTCCTGTCAGTGCACCGCCATTTGAAGCGGACGCTGCGGACTTGTCAAAAAGCGCCTGGCTTCCTGCGTTTGCCCAACACGGCTGCCTGCACTTGCGCTCCAAGGCTGCACTTGCCCTTAAAGACGTTTGGCGGCGATATCCGCGCCGTCGCGCAACGCCCGCAGTTTCTTCCAGGTCACCACGGGATCGGTCTTGCCATAGCCAGGGAAGGTGC
>JAYTTW010000080.1:0-2388 GCA_043744855.1 Hyphomicrobiales bacterium | reverse complement strand
GCGAGGCTACGCCTGCGAGGTTAGCCCTGCTTGCCGCGAATGAGATTGATGATGCCGGAAAAATCCGCGCCGCCTTCGCCCCACGCATTGTGCATGGCATACATTTGCGTTGCCAGCGCGCCCATGGCTGTGCTGGCGCCGACACTGGCAGCGGCTTCCTGCGACAGACGCAGGTCCTTCAGCATCAACGCCGACGCGAAGCCCGGCTTGTAACTGTTGTTGGAGGGCGCCGCCGGCACGGGGCCGGGCACAGGACAATAGGCTGTCGTCGACCATGACTGGCCAGACGAAGTCGAGACAACATCAAACAGCGCCTGTGGCGTGAGGCCGAGTTTTTCGCCGAGCACAAACGCCTCGCAGGTCGCAATCATCGTGGCGCCCAGAATCATGTTGTTTCAGATTTTAGCCGCCTGCCCGGCCCCCGCGCCGCCGCAATGGACGATGCGTTTGCCCATTGCCTCGAGAATAGGTCTGGCGGCATTGAAAGCTTCTGTTTCGCCGCCGCACATGAACGTCAGCGTCCCTGCCTTTGCGCCGCCGGTGCCGCCTGAGACCGGCGCATCGACGAACCCGAAGCCCTGCTGTTTCGCCATCGTATGCGCCTTGCGCGCGTTGTCGAAGTCGATGGTAGAGGAATCGATGAACAATGCGCCTTTTTTTGCGAGGGGAAAAACCTCTTCCAGCACGGCGATCACGTGTTTGCCTGCGGGCAGCATAGTCATAACAACATCGGCGGACGCCACGACATCCGCATTGGAGGCGGCAAGGGTCACGCCGTCCTTCGCGGCCATCTCGCGCGAGCCCGCCGCAAGGTCAAAGCCGCGAACGCCATGCTGCGCCCTGACAAGATTGGCCGCCATGGGGCCGCCCATATTGCCGAGGCCGATAAATGCGATGTTGATCATGAGGGAGCCCTTTCTCGCTGACTATTCTGTTTGACAGAATGCCTTTTGATTGTTATGTCTGACGTGTGATCCGGACTTTTTCCGACAAAGGCGTCGAAGCGCTTTTTAATGACAAAAGCGTTCGCCGCTTCGCCGCAATCGAGCGGCCAGCGCGGCGAAAATTGCTGTTGCTGCATCGCGTCCGCGATCTCGCCGACTTGC
Source organism: Hyphomicrobiales bacterium (assembly GCA_043744855.1). Taxonomy (GTDB): domain Bacteria; phylum Pseudomonadota; class Alphaproteobacteria; order Rhizobiales; family Beijerinckiaceae; genus Terripilifer. Next base: position 1,282 of record JAYTTW010000080.1, on the reverse strand, counting down.
GCGTTCCCCCGGGCAACCGTCTGGAAGCTTTGAAAGGCGATCGCGCCGGGCAATATTCGATACGCATCGATCTCCAATGGCGGATTTGTTTCCGGTGGCGCGATGGCGATGCGTTCGATGTCGAAATTGTGGACTATCACTGAGGAATTGAAATGGCCGCGAAAGAACTCGAAATCATCCCGCCGGGCGAAATCCTTGTTGAGGAGTTCATGAAACCGCTCGGCGTCAGTCAGAACCGTCTGGCGCGTGATATTGACGTGCCGGTGAGCCGCATCGCCGGCATCGTCAAGGGCGAGCGCGCGATCACGGCGGACACCGCGCTGCGTCTGGCGCGTTTCTTTGGAACGAGCGCCGAACTGTGGCTGGGCTTGCAGAGCGAATATGAGTTGCGTCTCGCGCGGCGCGCGCTCGGCAAGGCGATCCACGCGAAGGTACGTCCGCTCGCCGCCTGAACGCTCGGCGCTCATCGTCCCACCAGGGCGCGCGCCACAATCAACCGCATGATTTCGTTGGTGCCTTCAAGAATCTGGTGCACACGCAAATCGCGGACGATTTTCTCAACGCCGTAGTCCGCCAGATAGCCATATCCGCCCAGCAATTGCAGCGCGTCATTGGCTACCTTGAAGCCGGTGTCGGTCGCCACACGTTTCGCCATGGCGCAAAGTTGCGTTGCGTCCGGCGCCTTTGCGTCAAGCGAGGCCGCCGCGCGCCACAAAAACGTGCGCGCGCATTCGAGATCCGTCGCCATGTCGGCGAGGCGGAATTGCAACGCCTGAAATTCGTCGAGGCGTTTGCCGAACGCCCGGCGCTCTTTCATGTAGGCCAGCGCCTTGTCGAGCGCCGCCTGGCCGCCGCCAAGTGAACACGCGCCAATATTGAGCCGGCCGCCGTCGAGCCCCGACATGGCGATGCGAAATCCGTCGCCCTCCGCGCCCAGCAGGTTCGCCGCCGGAACGCGCGCGCCATCAAAAATGACCGCGCGTGTGGGCTGCGCGTTCCATCCCATCTTGCGTTCATTGGCGCCAAACGAAAGCCCCGCAGTGCCGCCTTCAACGATGACACACGAAACGCCGTTTGGCCCGGCCTCGCCGGTGCGCACCATCACCAGGTAAAAATCATCTTTGTTGCCGGCGCCGCTGATGAATTGCTTCTGACCGTCGAGGACATAAAATTCGCCATCCCGGCGCGCCCGCGTCGTCAGCGCTGCCGCGTCGGATCCCGAGCCCGGTTCCGTCAGGCAATAGCTCGCCAGCACATCCATGCGCATCAGCGCCGGCAAAAA
>JAYTTW010000079.1:0-2390 GCA_043744855.1 Hyphomicrobiales bacterium | reverse complement strand
CGCGCCCCTCGGCACGCGCGGCATCTCGCTTTTCATTGTGCCGAAATTTACCCCTGACGCGGCCGGCAACGTCGGCGCGCGCAACGCGGTCTCCTGCGGCGCCATCGAACACAAGATGGGTATTCACGGCAATTCCACTTGCGTCATGAATTACGACGGCGCGACGGGCTATCTCATCGGCGAAGCAAACAAGGGTCTGAACGCCATGTTCGTCATGATGAACGAGGCGCGCCTGGGCGTCGCCAATCAGGGCCTGGCGCTATCCGAAGTCGCCTACCAGAACGCCGCCGCCTACGCCAAGGATCGTTTGCAGGGCCGCTCGCTGTCAGGCTCGAAGTCGCCTGAAAAGCCGGCCGATCCCATTCTCGTGCATCCCGATGTGCGCCGCATGCTGCTGGAGATTCGCGCCTTCAACGAGGCGGCGCGCGCGCTGACGTTGTGGACCGCGTTGCACGCCGATGTCGCCCACCGCAGCCAGGACGCCAAACAGCGTCAAGCCGCCGACGACTTCCTAGGTTTGCTGACGCCTGTCCTGAAGGGGGTGCTGACCGACAAGGGCTTCGATAATACGGTGAAAGCGCAGCAGGTGTTCGGCGGTCATGGTTATGTCGGCGAGTGGGGCATGGAGCAATTTGTGCGCGACGCGCGTATCGCCATGATCTACGAAGGCGCCAACGGAATTCAGGCTCTCGATCTTGTCGGTCGCAAATTGCCGAAGGACGGCGGGCGCGCCCTGACGGCATTCCTTGACGAGGTCAACGGCTTCATCAAGGAGCATGACGCCGACGCGGCGCTAGCGCCCTATATCGGCTCCTTGCGGCATGGCGTCGGCGATTTGCAACAGGCGACCCTGTGGCTGATGCAGAACGCCATGGCGAAGCCCGAAAACGCCGCCGCCGGGTCGAACGATTACATGCACCTGTTTGGCCTCGTGGCGCTCGGCTACATGTGGGCGCGCATCGCCAGCGCGGCGATCGCAAAAAAGGCGTCCGACGCCTCGACAGCGGCGCAGATGGACGCCAAACTGATTGTTGGCAAGTTCTTTGCTGAGCGCATGATGCCGGAAACCGCCGCCCACCTCGCGCGCATATCGACAGGCGCCGATACGATGATGAGCCTGAGCGCGGACATGTTTTGAATCTGCCAGCGTTTCCCTTCGTGCAGGGAGACGACGGCGCACTGCAGGAGCCTCCATGACCGACGCCTTCATCTATGACGCCGTGCGCACGCCGCGCGGTCGCGGCAAGCCGGACGGCTCGCTGCATGAAGTCTCGACCTTGGGTCTCGCAACGACGGCGCTGAAGGCCATCAAGGACCGCAATAATCTCAACACCGCGTTTGTCGATGACGTGATCCTGGGCTGCGTCGATCCGGTCGGCGAGGCGGGTGGCGACATCGCGCGCATGGGCGCCTTGGCGGCGGGCTATGGCAATCAGACGCCGGGGGTGCAGATCAATCGTTTTTGCGCGTCGGGGCTCGACGCGGTCAATTTTGCCGCAGCCCAAATCATGGCCGGGCAGCATGACATGTGCGTTGGCGGCGGTGTTGAAAGCATGAGCCGCGTCGGCATCGGCGCCTCAGGCGGCGCGTGGCCTGTTGATCCCGCCATCGCCATTCCCGCCTACTTTATGCCGCAGGGCGTCTCGGCAGATTTGATCGCCACCAAATACGGTTTCTCGCGAACCGATGTCGACGCCTATGCGGTCGAATCGCAAAAGCGCTCGGCCCGCGCCTGGGACGCAGGTCACTTCGCCAAATCCGTCGTGCCAGTGAAGGATGTTAATGGCCTCATCATACTCGGCAAGGACGAACACATGCGTCCGGCAACCGACATGCAATCGCTGGGCGCGTTGAAGCCGTCGTTTCAGATGATGGCGGAGCAGGGCGGTTTCGCCGCCGTCGCCATTCAGGCGCATCCCGAAATTGAGGCGCTCAATTATGTGCATCACGCCGGCAATTCCTCCGGCATTGTCGACGGCGCTGCGGCGGTGTTGCTCGGCAACCACGAAGCTGGCAAGCGCGCCGGTCTCAAGCCGCGCGCCAAAATCCGCGCCTTCGCCAACATCGGCTCGGAACCCGCGCTGATGCTGACCGGGCCAGTCGATGTCACCAAAAAAGTTCTCGAACGTTCGGGAATGAAATTGTCGGACATCGATCTCTTCGAGGTCAACGAAGCCTTTGCATCGGTTGTTCTGCGTTTCATGCAGGCCTTCGATGTTTCGCCGAGCAAGGTCAACGTCAACGGCGGCGCGATTGCGTTGGGCCATCCGCTCGGCGCCACCGGCGCGATGTTGATTGGTACTGTGCTCGACGAACTCGAGCGCACCGGAAAATCGACGGCGCTCATCACGCTGTGCATTGGCGCCGGCATGGGAACCGCAACAATTATT
>JAYTTW010000078.1:0-2414 GCA_043744855.1 Hyphomicrobiales bacterium | reverse complement strand
GACCCGCTGGCGTCGGGCATGCCGAGGCGCATGTACAAGATCACCGGGCTGGGACAGCGTGCGCATAATGCAGCGCGGGATGTGGGGATTGCGATGGGGGCGATGCCCGTCGCGGCGGGAGGGTGAGCCCATGCAATTTGATAGGAATTCGATTGACTTTTTGAGACGGTCTGAAGAAGTTTTTGGGCGTCTCGAACGGGCGATTTCAAAGATAATGCCAAGACTCGAAAAATCTGGAATTTACTCGAATGACGAGATAAACTCATTCGATTTCGAAAGGCAACTATTAAAGCTTTCGGACTTTCGCAAAGACGCTTATTCCGTTTTGGCGCATTTGTAAAGAAATCGAAAATTTTGAAGTCACCAACGATGTTGCTTTGCGCTTTGAAATGCTATTTCGGAGGTCCCTGTCGATGCTTGAGGAGGCAAACCAAATATTAGAAAATCTGAATCAGGCAGATTTTGAGCTTACTGAGGGTAACGGCTCGTTCAAGCTGTCTCGCCCGCCCGGCTCGCGCTTCAACACTTTCGCGCAATCTTTCTACTCCAAGAAAACGTACGAGCGTGTCTTTCAGCAATGGATCATCGACTGGCGCGAGGAACACGCGGAAGCGCTCTCGCGCAAACACTTCGGCCTCGCACGCTGGCGGCATGTCAGCGGCTATGGCATCTTCGTGTCGATGATGGTCGCGCACGCGGTTTCGACTGTGTTGCGCGGCGTCTTGAATGTGTGGCGCGCGACGGCTGGCGGATAGTAGCGCTGTTCCAACCGCAACCAGAAAGAAGCGTCAATTCCCGGCGCCCTCATCCGGCCTCCGGCCACCTTCTCCCGCGCGCGGGAGAAGGCAACAAATCGCAACATTGTTCAACACTCACGCAGTGCGCAACAACGGCCACAATTCATCAAAGCTGCGCTGCTTCGGCAAATCGCCAAGCCATGCAAACACGCGCCGCGCCTGCTCGTCCCTCAACACCAGCCGCGCGCAATCCATGAACTTGGCTTCGTTCTGCGCAGCTGTCATGGGCGCCTGCACGGAGCCGCTGGCGTACCAGACTTTATGTTCGAGTATCTTGCCGCTGGTCAGCGTCAGCTTCACACGGCCGGGCGCCTCGATGACTTCATCGCCAAATTCAGCGTCGATATGATGCGTAATTTTTGGCGCAAAGGCTTTGACCTTTTCATCGGCGATAGCTTTTTCGGTGAAGGTCGCGAGGCTCGGCTGGCCGTAAAGAATCGTCCATGACGCGATGTAGGGCATGGAGAATTTGGCGCTCTCGACGGAGGTCGGATAATTGGCGCCGATGCGCTGAAAAGCGTTTTTCGTCACGCCCACCTCGATCTTTGCGATATCGCCAGGCCCCTGCGTGATTTGCTCGCGTAGCGCCAGCGCTGCGTCAATGGCGGCGTGCGAGAGGCCGCCGCAGGGATATCGTTTGATCTTGTAACCGCGCGTCAGCAGATCGAAAGACTGGCCGAGATCGTCAAACGTATTGTCGACGCGCGGCAGCGCGCGGCTGAAGATATCGAAAAAGCCGCTCTTGCCTTCCAGCGCGGTTGCGCTGGCGGTAAAGCCCCTGGCGCCCAGCAAAGCCGCCATCATGCCATTGCGCGCGGCCTGGCCGGAATGCAGGGGCTTGGTCATGGTGCCAAAATTGACCGAGAGGCCGCTGGCGAGGGATGCGCTGATGCCGATGACATCGGGGATGGCGTGCGCCGGCAGTTTCAGCAGTCTCGCGCAAGCCGCAGCCGCAGCAATCGTGCCGATTGCGCTGACGGCATGCCAGCCGCCCTGCGCCGAAATCATCGGGCTGGCGCGCACGAGCCGCGCGGCGACCTCGCAGCCGACAATAAAGGCGGCAATGGAATCCCGGGGCGTCGCGCCGGTGGATTCGGCGAGCGCCAGCAGCGCAGGAATAACCGGCGAGACGGACTGACCGCTGGCGAAGGTTAAATCATAATCCATCGCGTGGGCGGATATTCCATTGGCGAGCGCGGCCAATTGCAGCGAGGCGCGTAGCGATGACCCGGCAATGGTGGCATGCGCGGCGCTCATCTCCTGCGCCACCATTTCACGGGCGATGCGGGCGACCTCTTCATGGGCGCCGCCGATCATCACGCCAATTGTGTCGATGAAGGCAATCCGGGAGCGCTCGATGAGTTCAGGCGAGGCTTTGTCGAGATCGAATGTGGCAACAAAAGTTGCAATTTTTTCGCCAGGTCCAGGCGCCGGGCGCAAGCCATTCTGGCTGAGGTTCTGGGCGCCAGCGGAGCTTGCTGCCATAAATCCCGCGCCGGCGGCCAGAACAAAACGCCGGTTGACCCGCAATTCACCCGTGATGTTCGCCATAGTGACCTCCCCTCGACTGGTTTTTATGCGCCAGTATGGCCGATTGCGGCGTCGGCGGGAACCGGC
>JAYTTW010000077.1:0-9380 GCA_043744855.1 Hyphomicrobiales bacterium | reverse complement strand
TATCCGCCATCGGAAGAAAGTGAGTCACGCAGTGACGCGCTTTCTGGAGATGATAAGTGGATACTTCAACAAAAAACGACGTACCCGGAATTTTGATTCCGGGTACTAGCGTTGCCGCGATCAATATCTTGTGAATCAGTCTTGCAGGCAAGCCATCTGGCAAGGCACGCGCCGCTCGCTTCAAACACACCGCTATCGAGCCGCCTCGCCCAGCAAGCGATGCATGACGAGGCCATCCACAAAACCTTCGACGGGATGCTGGAAACCGGCGGGAATGACGCCGACGTTCTTGAATCCGCAGCTCTGCCATAGCTTCACCGCGCGCACGTTTGTGGCGACCACGAGGTTAAATTGCATGGCGAGGTAGCCGCGCGCCGACGCCTCGGCGAGCGAATGCCGGCACATGGCGCGGGCGACGCCGCTGCCTTGCGCGGCGCCAGCCACCACGTATCCGCAGTTGGCCACGTGCGCGCCACCGCCTGTCTGATTGGCGCGCAAATAATACGTACCGACGACGCCGCCCTCGCGCTCCGCCACAAACACCGTGTGCGACGCGCCGCGCCACCAGGCCAGCGCCGCCTCGCCGGACATGTCGCGTGGCAGCGCATAGGTTTCGCCAGCTTGCAACACCGGCAGCAGAATCGCGATGATCGCCTCGTCGTCGTGGCGGTGCGCGGCCCGCACATGCACATCTTGCGCGCTCATGGCGGCGGCAACGCCCACGCGGCATTGGCGTCCGCCGCTACCGTGACCTGAGCGCCCAATGCTGGCGGGTCAAACTCCGTCGTATCGAGATTGAGCAAGCCGGCGGAGGTTCGCACGCGGACCGGGCGGCTGGCGCCGCGAAAGATGGATTGCACGAGTTCGCTGCGCCAACACATCGCCGCGTTCGCATAAATGTTGATTGGCGAGGTTGTTGCGCCGGTCATCCGTTTCCATACGCTGTTGAGCAGACCCACCTGCGGGTTGCCAAGCATCGCCCACGCCATCGCCGTCAAATTCGTCGGGATGAAGATCGGCAAGCTAATCAGCCCTTCAAGTTGCGCCGTGTAAGGTGTGTCCGTGCGCGCAATGATCCACGCCATGTTGTCAGGTTTGTCGCACGTTGGCGACGCTGGTTTCCGCGCCGCGCAATATGGGTTAGATCTAGCACGGACGGCGCGCGCCAGTCTAACCGAGCGGTACAAATCGCCGTTTCGCGGCGCACCTGTCCGCCGCATTGTTGTTTTTCGCATCACATGTCTGTTTTTTTGCAACACAAGTGACGCCAGCAGCGCGAACCGGAGAAAGCCATGAGCGAAGATTTCATTATCCGCCATACCGATGAGGTGCTGGACGTCACCATCAATCATCCCGAGCGCGGCAACGCCATGACTGACCCGATGATCAACGAACTCGCCGACCTCGTCGACATCAAGGGCGACAAGGTTCGCCTCATCGTGCTGCGCGGCGCCGGCGAGGATTTCTGCACCGGACGCTCGACAATGGGCGCGCCGCGTCCCGCCGGTCTCGACGCCCTGCAAACACGCGGCGTCAGCGATCACGTGTTTCGTTGCTACGGCATTTTCCGCAAATGCAACGCGCCGATTCTGGCTGTCGTGCAGGGACAGGCGGCAGGCTTTGGGTTTGCGCTTGCTGCCGCCGCCGACATCACCATCGCCGCCGACACCGCGAAATTTTCCATCCCGGAATTCAATCACGGCATCATGCCAACCATGGTGATGTCCTCAATGATTGATCGCGTGCCGCTCAAGGCGCTCATGTATCACGTCTGGACAAGCAAGGTGATTTCGGCGGAAAAGGCCATGCAGATCGGCGCGGTGAGCGAGGTCGTCGCCGCAGCGGAACTCGAATCCACCGTGCAGGCGTTCATTGACCGCATGCTGCGTTTCGCCCGCCCCGCCGTCCTCGCCGTCAAGGAATACGGCGTCAACGCGCAGGCCATCGACATGAGCAAGGCCGTCAGCTTCGCCCGCAACCTGCACGCCCTCATCAATTCCGCCGGCGAGATGAAGCGCAGCCACAAATAAGCGCGCACGCCGGCCTCCACTTTACGGGATCATGCTCTGGACACGGCCATCGCTTCCCGGCAGAAAGCGGCGGGACAAGCGGAGAAGTTGCACGAATGCCGAGGCCTGCGAGAAGCAAAAAGTCGAGCCTTCTTGGCGCCCGCCTCGCCGCCGATATTGGCGGCACCTTTACCGATATCGCGGCGTTCCGCGAGGACACCGGCGAACTGTTTTACGGCAAAGCGCTGTCGACGCCGAAGCGCCTCGTCGAAGGCATCACCCAGGGCGTCGACAAAGCCGGCGTCGCCTATTCCCAGGCCGACATTTTTCTGCACGGTTCGACCATCGTCATCAACACCATGCTGGAGCGCACCGGCGCCAAGACTGCGCTGCTGACGACGCAAGGCTTTCGTGACAGTTACGAAATCGGCCGCATCAACCGGCCCGACGCCTACAATCTGTTCTTCCGCAAGCATGTGCCGCTGGTGAAGCGCTCCCTGCGCTTTGAAGTGCCGGAGCGGCTGACAGCGGAAGGCGAGGTCGACACGCCGCTCGATGAAACCGCCGTGCACAAGATCTGCGACGAATTGCTTGTCCATGAAATTGAGGCAGTGGCGATTATCCTGTTGCATTCCTATCGCAACAAGGACCACGAGGAGCGTGTGCGCGCCATTGTTCGCCAGCGCCTGCCGCACGTCTTCGTATCGTGCTCCAACGAACTCAGTCAGGAATATCGCGAATTCGAACGCGGCTCGACGGTCGTCGCCAACGCCTTCGTCGGGCCGCGCGTGCGCGATTATGTTGCAGGGATTGACGAGCATCTGGCCAGCGGCGGCTTCAAAGGTTCGTTTCTGCTGATGCAGTCTTCAGGCGGACTCTACGAATCCGCCCAGGCCAAAACCCAGTGCATCCGCATGCTCGAATCCGGTCCCGCCGCCGGCGTCATCGGGGCGCGCGCCCTGTGCGCTGTGCTTGGCCTCAAAGACGCGATCGGCTTCGACATGGGCGGCACCACGGCGAAGGCGGGCGTCATTTATCGCGGCGAGGCGCTGACCACGGGCGCAGCGCTTGTCGGTGGCTACAACGAAGCTTTGCCCGTGCAGATCAGCATGATCGATATTTTCGAAGTTGGCACCGGCGGCGGCTCCATCGCGCGGCTGGATGATGGCGGCGCGCTCAGCGTAGGCCCACGCAGCGCCGGCGCTGCACCGGGGCCCGCCTGTTACGGCCTTGGCGGGCAAGAGCCGACCGTCACCGACGCCAACCTTTTGCTCGGCCGTCTCGATCCCGCCCGCTTTCTCGGCGGTGAAATGAGCCTCGACATCGCCGCGGCGGAAAACGCCATGCGCAAGTCCATCGCCGACCCCCTCGGCATCTCGATCATCGAGGCCGCCGAAGGCATTTTGCGCATCGCCGCAACCTCCATGTCCTACGCCGTCAAGGGCGTCTCGACCGAACGCGGCCTCGACGCCGCAGCTTTTCCACTCATCGCCTACGGCGGCGCCGGCCCGCTGCACGCCAGCGCCGTGGCGCGTGAAATCGGCACGCCGAAAGTCATCGTGCCCTGTTCGCCCGGACACTTCTGCGCCTTCGGCATGTTGTTTTCGGATTTGCGCTATGACTACGTGCGCACCGCGCCCATGCGCCTCGCCGACGCTTCGTTTGAAGCCATCGAAAAACTCTACGCCGGCATGATCGCGGAAGGCATGACGGCGCTTGAGGGCAGCGACGTGCCGACGGCTGAAGTCGTGATCGCGCGCGCCGCCGACATGCGCTACGTCGGCCAGGAGCACTCCGTCACGATAGAGCTTTCCGCCGCGCTGTTCAAGAAACAGGATCGCGCCGCCATCAAGCAGCGTTTCGATGACGTGCACCAGTTGCGTTACGGCACTTGCGCCCCCAACGAGGCGGCGGAAATCGTCAGCCTTCGCACAACCGTGACAGGCGTGATGAAGAAACCCAAGCTCGCCAAACTGAAACGCGGTTCGGCAACGCCGCCGAAAAGCGCGTTGCTGCCGCAGCGAAAGGTGTTTTTCAGCGAGCTGCGCAAGGCGGTCATGACGCCCATCTACCTGCGCGAAAAGCTGGCGCCGGGCAACCGCATCGCCGGCCCCGCGCTGATCGAGGAGCATGCCTCGACAACCGTTGTCTTGCCCGGCGACAAAGTCGTCGTTGATGACTTCGGCAATCTCGTCATCACCATTGGACGGAGCCGCTAACGATGAAGCGCGTCAGCCAAAAAACCTCCCGCAGCGGCGCCAGCAAAACCGCGAAAGTGGCGCCGGGTCGCGCCACCACGCCGCGCCAGGCTGCACCTCGCAAAGCCAGTTCCCGCAAGCCGCCAAAAGCCGACGCTGTGTTGACAGCCATCATCCGCAACGGCGTTCTCGCCGTCACCGAAGAGATGAAAACCAATCTCATGCGGACCGCTTACAACATGATCATCTATGAGGCGCTGGATTTCACCGTCGGCCTGTTCACGCCGAGCGGCGACACGGTTTCTATCGGCTTGGGCCTGCCCATGTTCATCCGTGGCATGGCGCAAACCGTCAGACGAAAGATCGAGCACTACGGCGCCAAGAACATGAAGCCCGGCGACATTTACGTGACCAACGACGCCTACCTCACCGGCAGCCATCTCAATCATTTCACCTTCACCATGCCGGTGTTTCACCGCGGCGTACTCGCTGGTTTCACCTGCTGCATGGCGCACTGGATCGATGTTGGCGGCGCGCTTGGCGGCATCACCACCGACATCTACGCCGAAGGCATCCAGATCCCCATCAGCAAGTATCAGAGCGCCGGCGTCGTCAACGACGAACTGGTCGGCATCATCCGCATGAACGTGCGCATTCCCGAACGCGCCATGGGCGATTTGCGCGCCCAGGTCACCGCAGTGAAGACCGGAGAACGTCGCTATCTCGAGTTGCTTGACCGCTACGGTCGCGACGAGACCCTGTCCGCCATCGCCGCAATCATGGATCAATCCGAAGCGCGCGCCCGCGAACGCACGCGCCGCATTCCCGACGGAACCTACGAGGCGGAAGCCTTCATGGACGACGACGGCATCGACATCGGCAAGCGCGTGCCGATCAAGGTGCGCGTCATCATTGCTGGCGAGGAAGCCACCATCGATCTCACGCAAGTTTCAGAACAGGTGCGCGGCTGCTTCAATTCAGGCGAAACGACAGGCTATGCCTGCGCCGAAGTCGCCTACAAATGCCTCACCTCGGCGACCGACTATCCCATCAATCAGGGCTCGTTCCGCTCCCTCAAAGTGTTACTCAAACTTGGCACCGTCGTCAGCGCCATCCGCCCCGCCGCCATGCGCGTGTGGATGTGCTACCCGATGACCATCGTCGACTGCATTTTCAAGGCGCTGGCGCCGGCCATCTCGGAGGAAGTCATCGCCGGCCATCACGCCGATCTGCTCACCATCAACATGTGGGGCATCTCGCCGAAAGACGGGCGCTTCATGATCGGCAACATGGGTCCGCTGGGCGGCGGCTGGGGCGCCAAAAAAAGCGAAGACGGCATGAGCGCCACCGTCTGCCTCAATGATGGCGACACGCACAATTCGCCGATCGAGCAGGTCGAGTCGAAATTCAACATCATCGTGCGCAAGTTGGCGCTGCGCGAGGATTCCGCCGGCCCCGGTCGCTGGCGCGGCGGGCTCGGAATCCACCGCATCATCGAGGCGCGCTCGACCGTCACCGTCAACACGCAAATTGATCGCGCCCACTGCGCGCCGTGGGGCCTCGAAGGCGGACACCCTGGCCTTGGCAACAAGATCGAAATGCGCCTCGGCGGAAAATTCATAGACGACCTGCCAAACGCCAAGGTGTTTACGCAACGGCTTGTGAAGGGCGACCAGATACATCACTTGTCCGGCGGCGGCGGCGGTTTCGGCCCGCCGGTGGATCGCGAAACCGCGCGCGTCGCGTTTGACGTTGTCGAAGGCTATGTCAGCCGCGCCCGCGCCAAGGAGGCCTATGGCGTCATTGTCGACGCCGATGGCGCGGTTGACGCTGCGGCAACGAAGGCGCGACGCAGCCTGTTGCAATCGGCGCCGGACGCCAAGGCAAGCTAACAAGGCGAGCTGAGATGGCGCGCTGACATGAAAAACTGATATGGCGCGCTGACATGGCGAGATTGCGCACACCTGCCCCGACGAGCGCGCCACCGGCCCTTGCTGACCTCGCGCGTATGTGGCGCGATGGCCTCAACCGCAGTCACAATGCCGGCTGCGGCTGTGGCGGGATGTCCATGCCGGCCCTCAGCGCCACCGACATGGAAGCGGATTTTCTTGATTACCTGCATACGCGTTACCTCGGCCAGCAGCGCACCGCGTTGGCGCAATGTATCGACGCAAGACGCACAGACGTGACGCGCGAAACCATCTCCAACGCCTTCGAGCGCTGGATTTCCAATCTCGACAGCGCCCCATTGAACGCCGACGACGCCATGCAGTTGCGCGCCGACATTGCAACCTTTGTCGTCTCCATGAATAGCGGCAGCGCCCGGCCGGGCATCTGTTACTGAACGCGTTTATTGCGTCGGCGGGACCGTCCGCGCCAGATCCACCGCGCTCTCCGGCGCAGCGCAAATGACAAACGGCGGCTTCGTGCTGTTTTGTTATGGCGGCGGCGGGCCGCTGCACGGGTGCGCATTGGCGCGCGAACTCTCGATTCCAACCGTCGTGATACCGAGGCCATGCTCTACGAAAATCTGTTTGATCGCGCCGCCCGGGAAAACAACCTTGGCATATACGTGTGGGGTCGCCGTGATCGCCGCAACCTCCCCAACGCCCCGTTCTCCACGCCATGCCCGCCTGCGCCTGTCAAATGCAAAAAAGCCATGTTATAGGGCGGCGATTGGATCGCTAGTATCCGCCATCGGAAGACAGTGAGTCACGCAGTGACGCGCTTTCTGGAGTTGATAAGCGGATACTTCAACAAAAACGACGTACCCGGAATCTTGATTCCGGGTGCTGGCCACAGGCAATCAAGCGGCAGGGAGCCCCGACATGGCGAATGTTTCCCCCGAGGATTTCAATCGCGCCGCCAGCATGGAGGAGTTGTTGGGTTTGCTGGGTCGCGCCGGCGTCGAAAACGGCTGGGCGAAAAAAGAACCCTCCATGTATCCGACGCCGAAGCAGAGGTTTGTGCCGGCGCACTGGCGCTTCGCCCAAACGCGCGCAGCACTTGAGGCGGCAGGCCGTTTCGTCAACATAGACCTCGCCGAACGCCGCAACATCATTCTCAACAATCCCGTCGAAGGCAACACTTACCCGACAGTTACGACGCTCGTCACCGCGTATCAGATGGTGAAAGCCGGCGAAGTCGCGCGCTCGCATCGCCACACATCGAACGCGCTCCGCCTGGTTCTGGAGGGCGGCGCAGAAATGTTCACCATCGTCGACGGCGTCAAGCTGCCGATGGTCGCCAACGACGTGCTGCTGACGCCCAACTGGTGCTGGCACGCGCACGCCAATGAGACGCCGCGCAACGCCTACTGGATTGATTTTCTCGACGTGCCGCTGACGCATTTGCTGGGCCCGATGTTCTTCGAGCATCACGCCGAAAAAATCGAGCCCTCCAGCGGGATCGATGCGGCCTCGCCGGCGCGCTTTGCGTTTGCGCAAACCGTGGCGCGCCTCGCCGCCGCGCCGGAAATTACGCCGGGTTTCCGCCGCATTGAATTGGGCGATCCCGCCATGAAAACCATCGCCATCCACGTCACGCGGCTCGACACCGGCGCGTCGTTCAGCGAGGCGCCCTCCACCCTGTCGCGGGTTTTCTCGCTCATGCAGGGCGAGGCGGAGGGTGCAATCGACGACAAACATTTCGAGCCGGTGCGCGGCGACGTCGTGGCTGCTCCCAGCGGTTGCGCAGCAACATGGACGGCGAAAAACCAATGTTATCTGCTGCGTGTTTCCGATGAGCCACTGCTGAAATATCTGAACTGGTTGCGCCCCATAAGCGCAGCGTAACTGCGGGACCTTCGGCATGGTGGACCTCGGCGAACTCATCAACGAACTCGTGCTCGCCAACCGCATTCTCGCGGCGAATGGCGTCGTCGACGCCTTCGGTCACGTCAGCGTCCGCCATCCCCACAATCCCAACCGCTATCTGTTGTCGCGGTCGCGCTCGCCGGAACTTGTCGAAGCCTCTGACATAATGGAGTTCGATCTGGAAAGCCGCATCACCGACGGGCGCAGCGATCCGGCTTATCACGAGCGCTTCATTCACGGCGGCGTTTATGAAGCGCAGCCGCAGATCAACGCCGTCGTCCACTCGCACGCCCTCGATGTGCTGCCCTTCACCTTGAGCGATGTGCCGTTGCGCGCCTGCATCCACACCGCAAGCCAGATCGGCGAGGCGGTTCCCGTGTGGGACATTCGTGACAAATTTGGCGACACCGGATTGCTGGTCTCCAACGTCGCCGAAGGCCGCGACCTCGCCAAAACCATGGGCAATAACTACGCGGCGCTGATGCGCGGCCATGGCTTCACCGCCGCCGGCCGCAGTCTCGGTGAAGTCCTCAAAATCTCCATCTACCTGCCACAGAACGCCCGCGTGCAAAAAGAGGCGATGAACCTCGGCGGCAACGTGAAATATCTGTCGAAAGGCGAGATCGCCATGCGCGATTCCTTTGGCCCCGGCGGCAAGGATTTGTTTCGCGCCATGGCCTATTGGGCCAAGCAAGCGGGCTGCGAACACATGCTGGATTACAAGAAAGAATGACACGCGGGCGCGCGCCGCGCCATTTTACCACACCGGCTTTGCACAAGAACGGCGATCTGCTCGGCGTCATGCCGTTCGGCATCATCATCTTTCCCGGCGCTTTCGTTTCGGGACGATCTCGCCGGCAAAACCGGCATTATGGTCGCCCGGTCCATCGGTTCGGCAAGGGCGGCGCGTGAGCGACTTCTGCACCGTTCTTGACGGATGATGGCACATTATATAATATGCCATCATTGCCATCAAAATTGGGGGAACGCTATCATGCCCGCAGTCACAATCCGAAACCTGCCGGACGCGACACACCGCGCGCTCAAGGTACGGGCGGCTCAGCATGGCCGCAGCGCCGAGGCCGAAATGCGCGACATCCTCGAAACGGCTGCCCGTCCCGGCACGCGCCTCCAGCTCGGCAACGCGCTCGCGGAAATCAGCCGCCAGCTTGGTCTGACCAATGAAGACGTGGCAGTCCTCGAACAGGGTCGCGACAACACTCCCGCCAAGCCGATGAGCTTCGAATGATCCTCCTCGACACCAACGTTGTGTCGGAGGCAATGAGGGCTGCGCCTGATGGTGGCGTGCGGACCTGGCTCAACGACCAAGCGGCGGAGACGCTTTATCTATCGAGCGT
>JAYTTW010000076.1:0-9404 GCA_043744855.1 Hyphomicrobiales bacterium | reverse complement strand
TCCGTGCGGATGTAGGGGTCCTCCATCCAGTAGGGAATCGCGGTGCCGCCCTGATTGACGTCGATGGCGGTGTAGTCGGTGTGCTTCTGGCCGGGCGCGCCGGGATCGCGACCAGGATTGTGCGGGCCAAACCAGGCGGAGAGGCGGAAGTCGTCCTTCGAGACGGAAAAGTGCTGGTGATACCAGCGCGCGCCGCCGGGCGCCGCTGTCACCATACCGATGGGCTCGTAGTCGAGGCGGTTGACCTGGTCGGCCATGCCGTTTTCCCATGGCTGCTCGCCGCAACGCTCCGGCCATGAATAGGTGTAGCCTTTGCCTTTGAGGCAGATGAGAATCGCGGCGCTGGTGTGCGCATGCCCCTTGGAGTAGCGGCCGTTTTCGTGCTGGCCGATCCAGAAATAGAAACTGTTGTTGGTCATCAGCGGTTCGACGCGGCGGTAGCCAACGGAGCGGCGGTTATCGAGCGGCAGTTCGCAGTTGATGACATCCGGAATGAAGTTCGTCTTGCGCATGGCGAGGCCGCGCACCGGGTCCGGCTCGATATCGTCCTTCGGCTTGAAGAAATCGTCGGCGCCGGAAAAACGATCCTTGAACTGGAAGGGGTTGTTGAACACAGCGTCGGCGTTCTGCAGGGCGTTGAGCACGACCGGGGCCGTGGTGCCGCCGAGCAGCAATGCGCCGCCGGAAGTTGCATTGACGATGCGATGCATGGCGTTCATGGGGATCGAGAACATCGAACCTTTCTGCCATTCAAACACGTGCTTTTTGGTGTCGCCTTCCTGCCAGACTTCCGTCGAGCCGCGGCCTTCAACGACGAGGAAAATCTCCTCGTACATATGTTTTTCCGGGTTCAGGGCGCCGCCCGGCGGCACTTCAACGACATAGCAGCCCCACTTCGTCTCGGTTCCGTAAAGCTGGATGAAATGGCCTTTGCCGCCGGTGCGCTTCCACGGCATGAGCGGCAGGTTCTGCACTTTCGAGATGCCGATGCCGCGAAACACCGGCAAGCCCTCGGCCTCCATCCACTCATCATAGGGCGTCGGTTGCTTTTTGAACTCGCCGAGCCCGGCCTTTTTCAGACCGGCGGGCTCGTGCCAGTGGGTTCCGTCTTTCTCGTCGTGCGGCATGATGGGCTCCCGAAATTCAATGGCTCCGAAAATCCGCCAAAGGGGCGGGGGTGTCAATCCGGCGTTTGCTGACGACGCTATATTGTTGACGCTTCCAGTCCGAACCATATGGCAGCTACGGGCGTTCACGGACGTGCAACCTGCGCGGGTCACGCCACCCCACGCCATTGACTTGGCAGCCCAGTTGGGCGATTCGCTGTTTAACTTTGGTAACAGGCCGCCCTCAGGCGGAGCGGAGACCGCTGCGCAATGTCAGAGGCTGAGGATGAAGCCAAAAAACCAGCGGCTGCCACGCACAGCATGGCTGAACACACCGTGGGCAAGGGCTGGAAGCACGAACACGACGCCGACGCCGACCACGAGCACGATGAGTACGACGCCGACGGTCCCCTGGAGGAAAATCCCCTGTGGATCGCCGACAATGTTCAACTGACCAGCGTCGGCATTGATATCGGTTCCTCTGGCACGCAGGTGATTTTCTCGCGCATCCATTTGCGTCGTCTCGCTGAGGATTTAACCAGCCGCTATTATGTGGTGTCACGCGACACGCTGTATCTGTCGCCAGTGTCGCTGACGCCCTATTCGAGCGAGGTTCGCATTGACGATGTGGCGCTCGGCAAAATCGTTGAGGACGCCTACGCCGGCGCCGGTCTGAAACCCGCCGACGTCGATGCCGGCGCCGTCATTCTGACCGGCGAAGCGCTGCGGCGCGAGAATGCGCAGGGCATTTCCAGAATGCTCTCCGAACAGGGCGGCGATTTCGTCTGCGCCACCGCCGGCCATCACATGGAATCCATGCTGGCCGCCTACGGTTCAGGCGCGGCGCAGGCCTCGCTCGATCTTGGCAAGCGCGTCCTCAACATCGATATCGGCGGCGGCACGACAAAGCTCGGTCTTGTCGAAAAAGGCCAATGCATCCAGACCGCAGCGTTCCATGTGGGCGGACGCTTGATGGTGGTTGACGAGAACTTTCGCATCACCCGCCTCGATCCTGCCGGCAGGCACCACGCCAAACGCGCCGGTTTCGACTGGGCGCTTGGCCAGCAAGTTACCTCCGCCGACCTCGATGCCGTCGCCGACAAAATGGCCGACACACTCATCCGTGGTCTCGTTGACCGCCCCATGGCGCAGGATGTCGCGCATCTCTACCTCACCGACCCCATCCTCGATTTCGGCGATGTCGGCGGCATGATGTTTTCCGGCGGCGTCGCCGAATATGTTTATGCTCGCGAGGCGCGCGATTTCGGCGACATGGGCAAGCGCATGGGTTCCGCCATTCGCCGCAAGGTCGATGCAGGTCGTTTGCCGTGGCTGCTGTTGCCGGCGCGTGAATGCATTCGCGCCACCGCGCTTGGCGCGTCGGAATACTCCGTGCAGCTATCGGGTAACACGAGTTATATCTCCAATCCCGGCACGCTTTTGCCGCGTCGCAACCTGCAAGTGTTGCAGCCCGTGTTCGAGTTCGGCGACGACATCGATTACGAGGCGCTCGGCCAGACGATCCTTGCCCATCGCAAGGCTTTCGAGGTCGAAGATGCCGCCACTGACATCGCGCTGGCGTTCCACTGGAAGGGCGTTCCAGCTTTCGAGCGCATCTACGCTCTGGCGCGCGGCATCGCCGTTGGCCTCGCCGATCAAATCGCCATGCACAAGCCGCTCTACATCATGCTCGATGGCGATATTGCACAGACCCTTGGAGCGGTGCTGCGCGAGGACTGCAACGTGCAAAGTGAAATCCTTGTCATCGACGGCGTGATGCTCATGGATTTCGACTACATCGATCTCGGCAAAGTCCGTATCCCCTCCTACACGGTGCCGGTGACGATCAAATCCCTCGTTTTCAGCGAAGACCCGCGCGGCCCGCGCGCCAAACAGCGCATTCACCACCGCGAGGAAGCTGACGCGCACGGGCATCACCACCATGATCCCGATCACGGTCATTCGCACGGCCATTCGCACGATCATGGCGGTCACCGTCACTCGCATGGTCACTCGCATGACCACTCACATGACCATCCGAAAGACCACGAACTTGCTCCAGTTGCCGGTCACAGCAAGGCGGGAGCTTAGGGCGGCCCATGCGCGTGTCAAAACGGCTTGTTTCGGGCTCAATCGCGGGAGTTGATGTTTGAACGCGGCCGACAAGGTCGCGATTGAACTCGCCGGCGACGCGCGGCGCCTCCGGTTCGATCCCAAATTTGCGGTCATGGCCGTCAGTGGCCTGCTGGTGGCCTGGTTATGCCTCGTGCCGCTCGGCTTCCTCGTCTGGCAAAGTTTCATGACGCCGCAGACCGCGTCGACGCCGGCGCGCTTCACGCTTGAAAATTATAGCCAAGCCTTTGTTGGCGAGGAAAATGTCGCGCTGTTTCTCACTTCGGTGGAATTTGCGCTTGGCGCAGCGCTCGTTGCGTTGTCCGTTGGAACCTTGTTGGCATGGATCAATGAGCGCACCAACACGCCTTTCAAGGCGACGATGTACGCGCTCTCGATCGTGCCGCTGATCATTCCCGGCATACTTTTCGTCGTTGCCTGGATCATGCTTGGCAGCCCGAAGATCGGCATCCTCAATCTGGTCTTTCAGAAAATTTTCAATACAGACGCGGTGCTGGTGAATGTTTATTCGCTGCCGGGAATGATCTGGGTCGACGGCATCCACTATGCGCCGGTGGCCTTTCTGTTGATGACCGCGGCGTTTCGATCCATGGATCCATCGCTGGAGGAATCCGCCATGATGAGCGGCGCTTCCATTTTCGGCATTGCGACGCGCATCACGTTGCGGCTCGCGTGGCCGGCGGCGGCAGCGGCGTTTCTCATTCTGTTTGTGCGCTCTCTCGAGTCCTTCGAGACGCCGGCGCTGCTCGGCTTGCCTGTCGGCATTCAGGTGTTCACCTCCTCGATCTATGACGCCATTCATAGATACCCAAGCAATGTCGGTCTCGCCGCCGCCTACGCCATGGTGCTGCTTGCCATCACGTCGGGCGGTATCTGGTGGCAATCGAAAATCGCCGCGCAGGGCGCGCGATATTCGACGGTTACGGGCAAGGGCTTCCGGCCGCGGGTTATGGACATCGGTCGCTGGAAGTGGTTCACCGGCGGTTTTCTGGTGCTGTACGGATTGTTCGTTGTCGGCATGCCCTTTCTGGTTCTGGTATGGTCGTCGCTGCAACGATTTTACTCAGTGCCATCGTGGGCGGCGCTGCGAAATCTTAGCTTCAAATCCTACGAGTCGGTGTTGAACCATCCGGGCGTCGGCACAGCGGTGTGGAACAGTTTCTGGTTGGCCATTGCGTCAGCCACGGCGGTGATGCTGCTTACCGCTGTAATGTGCTGGATCGTGCACCGCACAAAAATGCCGGGCCGATGGTTGCTGGACAACGTGGCGTCAGTGCCGCTGGTTTTGCCGGGCCTCGTCATGGGCCTGTCGATCATGGTCTGTTACTTGACGATTGGCGGCGGCATCTACGGCACGGTATGGATACTTCTCATTGCCTACATGACGCGTTTCATGCCCTACGGAATGCGCTATAATTCAACATCGATGCTCCAGTTGCATCGCGAACTGGAAGAATCCGCCGCCATGAGCGGCGCTTCGTGGTTTGGCGCCTTTCGCAAGGTAGTGCTACCGCTGCTAAAGCCTGGATTTGTCGCGGGGTGGATTTACATTGTCATCGTTTCCGTGCGCGAACTGTCGAGCTCCATCCTGCTCTACAGTCCCGGCAGCGAGGTGGTGTCCATCGTCATCTGGGAACTTTGGCAGAACGGCCAATATGTGGAATTATCGGCTTTCGGGGTGATGTTGATTACGGCGCTGTTCATCTTCGTTATATTGGCGCAAATCGTCAGCAAGCGCTTTGGTATCAAACAAGCCTGAACGGGACGGGAGGGAAATGTGCTCAGCGTCAAGTCTCTGAACACGGAATACAAGACACAGAAGGGTCCGGCGGTGAAAGCCGCACAGGATGTCAGTTTTGAAGTGCCGAAAGGCAGTTTCTTCACGTTGCTTGGCCCGTCCGGTTGCGGCAAGACGACAACCTTGCGCTCCATCGCCGGTCTCGAGCGACCGACGTCGGGGGAAATTACCGTCAACGGTCGTGTCGTCTATTCCTCGGCGCAAGGGATATTCGTGCCGCCAAACAAACGCAATTTTGGCATGGTGTTCCAGTCCTACGCGATCTGGCCGCACATGACGGTCTTCGCCAACGCCGCGTTTCCTCTTGAGGTGCGCAAGAACCGCATGAGCCGCGCGCAGATCAGGGACAAGGTGATGAGCGTGCTCGCCGCAGTCGGTCTGGATCATCTCGCCGACCGCGACGCCACCAAGCTCTCCGGCGGCCAGCAGCAGCGTCTGGCGCTCGCCCGCGCGCTGGTTATGGAGCCCGAATTGTTGCTGCTCGACGAGCCGCTCTCCAATCTCGACGCCAAACTTCGCGACCGCATGCGCTTTGAAATCAAACGCATCCAGCGCGAGTTGGGCCTGACGACGGTTTACGTGACGCACGACCAAGGCGAGGCGCTGGCCTTGTCGCACCAGATCGCCGTGATGAACGAGGGGCGCGTTGTGCAGATGGGTTCGCCGACCGATATATACGACCGTCCGACCAGCAAGTTTGTCGCCGACTTCATCGGCACCAGCAATTTTGTTGAAGCGACGGTGCTGGGCTATGACGAGGCGACGAAATTCTACCGGGTTCGTTGCGCGCTTGGCGACATCAACGCCATCAGCCTCGCCAACCTGCCGAAGGATTCGAAGGTCACCATTTCCATTCGTCCTGAAGATGTGGAGTTGTCCGAAGCGCCAGCCGCCGCAGGCGACAGGCTCAATGTTTGTTCCGGCGTCGTTGACAACAAGGTGTTCCTCGGCGATATCGTCGATTTCCAGGTCCGCGTTAACGACTTCCAGATGCAGGCCCGCTCTCACCCTTCTCTCACCACGCCGCGCGGCGGCACGCTCAATCTGTCGATGGACCCGCACAAATGCGTCGCCTTGCCCGAGGGCGCAGCGGCCGACGCAAGGCCTGCGACGCCGCATTGAACCTCCCTGTCAAGAAAGGATTACCCCATGGCCATGAATGCAATCGTATCCGACGAACTCGCGCAGAAGTTTGCGACGGAGAAAGATACTCCGTATCTGCGCTGGGTGCGCGATGAAGGTCTCGACATCATCAGCGCGCATTACATCCGCAATCTCAGGACTGTGGAATTGAAGCCGTGGGCGCGGCGCGGCGGCAAGGGCGTCTACATCAATCATGAGGCGTCGCGCACCTCGAACGATTGCTACGTCTGTGAGATCGCGCCGGGCAAAAAGCTGGAGCCGCAGCGTCAGCTGTTTGAAGAAATGGTTCTGGTGCTTTCGGGTCGCGGCTCGACGACGGTGTGGAACGACAAGGGCGACCGCATCACGTTCGAATGGAAAGACGGCGCGCTGTTCGCCATTCCGCTCAACTGCTGGCACCAGCACTTCAATGGTTCCGGCTCCGAGCCGGCGCGTTTCGTTTCTGTCACCAACGCGCCGCCGGTCATCAACTTGTATGAAGACATCCATTTTGTTTTCAACACCGCGCACGATTTCAAGGATCGTTTCTCTGGCGAACCCGATTACTTCGCCAACAAGGGCGAGCAGAAGGGGTTCCTCCTGACCACCAACTTTGTACCGGATGCGCCCAACCTTCCCTTGATTTCCGCCAAAGAGCGCGGCGCTGGCGGCGGCCATATCCGCTTCAACATGGCCAAGGGTTCGATGAACTCCCACATTTCGCAGTTTCCGATCGGCACCTACAAGAAGGGCCATGCGCACGGCCCCGGCGCGCACGTCATCATTCTCGGCGGTCAGGGCTATTCGCTGATGTGGCCGGAGGGCGATGAGCCCAAGCGATATGACTGGGAAATCGGCACCATGATCGTGCCGCCAAACATGTGGTTCCATCAGCACTTCAATACCGGCACAACGCCGTCGCGCTATCTCGCCTTCAAGCACGAGGTGGTCTCGATCCGCAACGCGCAGGGCGTGCCGAAGGCGTGGATTTCCAAGCGCATCGGCGGCGACCAGATCGACTACGCCGACGAGATGCCAAAGATACAAACCATGTTCAAGCAGGAGCTTGGCAAGGTTGGTCTCACCACGCAGATGGAACAGGCCTACAAGGACGAAGTCGCCACCTTGCCGCCGAAGGTGGCGTAACGGAGGAAATGATGCCCTCCTTCTCCCGCCTGCGGGAGAAGGGGCTATCGACAACCTTCCGGAGACCGCCATGGCCAAGACGGCAATTGTCGGCGACGATCTCGCCCAGAAATTCGCCACCGAGAAAGACACGCCCTACCTGGCTTTTGTCCGCAAGGAAGGCCTCGACATCATCCCGGCGAACTACGTGCCGAATTTGCGCACGGTTGAACTGAAGCCGTGGGCGCGTCGCGGCGCCAAAGGCGTTTATATCAACCATGATGCCTCGCGCACTTCAAACGACTGCTACGTCTGCGAGTTGGCGCCCGGCGGGAAACTTGCGCCGCAACGCCAGCTTTACGAAGAAATGGTGCTGGTTCTCGACGGTCGCGGTTCGACGACGGTTTGGAACGACAAAGGCCAGCGCATGACCTTTGAGTGGAAGGCGGGCGCCATTTTCGCCATTCCGCTCAATTGCTGGCACCAGCACTACAACGGCTCCGGGCAGGCGCCCGCGCGCTACGTCGGCGTCACGTTCCTGCCGTCCGTTCTCAATCTCTATGGCGATGAAGATTTTGTTTTCAACACGAAGTATGACTTTACCCAGCGCTTCAATGGCGAGCCGGACTATTTCGCGGCGAAGGGCGAACAAAAAGGCTTTTTGCTGACGACGAACTTCGTGCCAGACGCTGTCAACCTGCCGCTTATAACGGCGAAGGAACGCGGCGCTGGCGGCGGCCATATCCGGTTCAACATGGCGCGCGGCTCGATGGCGAGCCACATTTCACAATTCCCCGTCGGCACCTACAAGAAGGGCCACGCGCATGGCCCCGGCGCCCACGTTATACTTCTCGCTGGTGAGGGCTATTCGTTGATGTGGCCGGAGGGCGATGAGCCCAAACGTTACGACTGGCAGCCGGGCACGCTCATTGTGCCGCCGAACGCCTTTTTCCATCAGCACTTCAACACCGGCCCGACACCGGCGCGCTATCTCGCTTTCAAACATTCCTCGCCGCGCAACGCGCAGGGCGTGCCAATGTCGTGGATCAGCCGCCGCCTCGGCGGCAACCAGATCGATTATGCCGACGAGACGCCGCAATTGCGCGAGATGTATTCAGAAGCGCTGGCGCGTCATCAGCTCCAGCCGAACATGGACGATGTCTACGAGAAAGAGTTGGAGACGCTGCCGCCGAAAGTGGCGTGAGGAAGGGGCCTGTTCAGGGCTTTTCCAGGGTCGCCGGGAAAGCATGCTCCAGATCAGCCATCCTCACCATCATTGCTCTGCGAGGATCAAACGGCAGATCGACAAAGCCATGCGCCGCGTAAAATCCGCGTACGCTGTCATCGAGCGGATGAGTGAGGACGCCCGTGCTGCCAATCATTTGCGCGGCGAGCAACGCGGTTTTGAGGGCGAAAAGGAGCAGCGATTTCGCATGGCCCTGCCGCTGATAGGCCACATCGACCGCGAGTTGGCCAAGCAAGGTCGCAGGAACAGGATCGGGCCGGTTGCGCTGCAGCGGTTTCGGCAGAAACGCCCGCTCGATCTGTGCAGCGCTCAAGCTGACGTACGCGACTATTTTGCCGGTTCCGATGTCTGTCAACACGTTAACGCGCGACGCGCCATCCATGTGATTGTTCAAAGCGTGTCGCTTGAACCAACTGTTTAGCGAATCCCGTCCGCAATCGAATGCATCGCGATCATCAGCCTCCAGCAAGGCGCGCGGCGGCGCGATGGCGCCTATCACTTTTCCCAAGTCGGCGTAATCCGCAACAGATTCGCCAGTTCGGGCATTGCCTCAGCGGGCCTTGCAATCCAGGCCTCGAACGCTTCCCAATCTTTCGCGGGAATGGTGACAACGCTGCGACCGAGCACGTCCATCTCGGCGGCTTCCAAAGCCTTGCGCCTCATGAAGTCGCTGAGATTGGTGTGCGCCAGTTCCGCAGCTGCCTCAAGGATAGCGCGCTCGTTCGGGTTTACCCGGATACTGAGGATGGAGGTGGTTGGCTGGGTATCGACCATGTGTATGACATTAGCATACATAACATGGTGTTGCTAGTTCAGCGCCTTCGCCTGACGAGAAAGCGGGTCGATTATCGTTTTGCGCTCAGCAAACCCGCTT
>JAYTTW010000075.1:0-9408 GCA_043744855.1 Hyphomicrobiales bacterium | reverse complement strand
CTGAAATCACTCAACCCTTTTTCAGTCAGCCTCTAACGCCGCGCTAGCCACTGGCGCAGCCGTTACGCCGCACGCCTGTTACGCCCAACGCTTCTGCGCCACTCGCCTTGCGCCCACCTCGTTCGGCGGCTATCGATTCGGCGGGTGAGGCGCCGCCCCGGCGTTGCAAAAGTCATCGTCGCATGGCGCAGAGAGGCGACAATGTACAAGCCCCGGTTGCCCAATCGTCGCGGTGTTCTGGCAGGCGCCGCCGCCGCGCTGGTTTTTGCCGCGCCGCGCGCCAACGCCGCCGACAAAATCCGTGTCGCCAAATCCATCTCATCCTCGTTTCCTTTTGCCGGACTGGATCTCGGTCAGCAGATGGGCGCGTGGGCAGCGGAAAATCTCGAAGTGGAAATCATCGTTTTTCAGGGCGAAGGACGCATGCAGCAGGGCTTCGCCGCCGGCGCTATCGATTTCGGCGTCGGTTCCGGTCCCGGCATGGGTTACGCCAGCAAGGGCGTGCCGGCTCACGCCGTCGCGGCGCTCGCCCTGGAGCCGCGCAACATGGCGATTGTCGTCGCCAACAACTCCGGCGTGAAAACCATCGGCGATCTCAAGGGCAAACGCATTGGCGTTACGACAGCCGGGGCGCTGACCGACTGGCTGGCGCGTCGCTTTGCCGACAGCCAGGGCTGGGGCCCTGAGGGTGTCTCCGTCATTCCGCTTGGCGACCTCCGCACGCGTCTGGCCGCCATGCGCTCGGGCGAGTTGCAAGCCAGCGTCAATTCGATCGAGGAAGCTTACAATCTCGAGGCCACAGGCGAAGGCAAGGTGCTCGTCAGCTTCGGCGACGCGGCGCCGGATTTTCACACGCACGTACTTTTCGCCAGCGATGCGATGATCGCACAACAACCTGAAACCGTGCGCCGCTTTCTGCGGGCATGGTTCAAGATCGCCGCCTACATGCGCGACAACCGCGAGGCGACCATCGCCTCCGTCGCCAAAACCATGAACCTGCCGGCCAAGATCATCGCGCAAGCCTACAGCGATGAAATCCGCATGTTGTCGTTTGACGGCGCGTTCTTGCCAAAGGCGCTTGAAGTGATACGCTCGACCTTGAAGGACTTGCAGATTACCGACACCGCGCCGGAAGTTTCGCAAATGTTCGCGCCGGGATTTCAGGCCTACAAGCCGTAACCGACAAGCCCTACCCGCTCCAGGAGACAGATCGTATGTTCAAAGCCAGTGCGGGCGCGATGCGCGTCGCCGCGTTTGTGATGTTGGGCGTCACGCCGGCGCTGATGTCTGCCTCGACCCCGGCGCTCGCCGACGCTGTCGAGGATTTTTATCGCGGCAAGACGCTCGAAATGATTATCCCCGCCTCGGCCGGCGGCGATTACGATGTGCGCGGCCGCCTGCTGGCGCGCCACCTGCAACGCTTTATCCCCGGCAATCCCAATATTGTGCCGCGTAACATGCCCGGCGGTATCGGCATTGCCGCCGCCAATCACCTCGCCCGCGTCGCGCCGCGCGACGGCACAACCTTGCAGATCATTTTCCAGAACATGCCATTGCTGCAAGCCATCGGCACGCGCGGTGTCAATTTTGACGTGGCGAAATTCGGCTGGATCGGCAACATGACAAACAGTCCCAACGTTATTTCCGCGTGGCACACGACAGGCATCAAAACCATCGCCGACGTCATGCTGCGCGAGCTCGTTGTCGGCGCGCCGGGCGCCGCCTCGACTTCCTACATTTATCCCGCCGCGCTCAATCAGCTTGTCGGCGCCAAATTCAAAATCGTGACAGGCTATCCCGGTGGCAATGACGTGAACCTCGCCATGGAGAAAGGCGAGGTGGGCGGTCGCGGATCGAACTCATGGGCGTCGTGGAAAAGCGGCCATCCCCAGTGGATCGCTGACAAAATGATCTACCAGCTTGTGCAAATTGCGCTCGAACGCGCGCCCGATCTGCCCGACACGCCGCTGATGCTGGAACTCGCCAAAAACGACGCCGACAAGCAAGTGCTGACCTTCCTCTCCGCCGACATGGGCATATCGCGCGCCTTCGTCACCACGCCAGACGTGCCCGCCGACCGGCTGGCGGCGTTACGCAAGGCGTTCGCCGACGTCATGGCGGACGCCGAATTTCGCGCCGAGGCGGCTCGCGCCCAGATGGATCTGGCGCCCTCCGATGGCGAGACCGCCGCCAAAATCGCCCAATCCATGTTGAACAATTCGCCTGAGGTTCTGCAACGCGCCAAGGCGATCATTGAGGGCGGTAAATAGCTTCAGACGTTTTTGCCGACGTCGCTTTCGGCGTGCCAGACGAGCCAGCGACGCCGCGCCAGCGCCAGCCCTTTGACGAGAAACCAGCCGACGACAGCCACTTCGACAATGCCGGCGAACACGCCGCGAGAATCCGCCATGCGCGAGGCGTTGGCCATGGCGCCGCCAATGCCATATCCGCCCATCAACATTTCCGCCACGACCGCAACGATCATGGCGATCGGCAACGACACCTGCAGCCCCGTCATGATTTGCGGCGAGGCTGCCGGCAGCGCCACCTGCCAAAGCAATTCGCGCTCGCCGGCGCCCATGTTGCGGGCCGACCAGATCAATTCCTTCTCGACTGCCGCCAGCCCGACCAGCGTGCCAGTGATGACCGGAAAAATGGCGTCGAAAACGATCATGGAAATTTTCGCCACGTCGTAGAATCCAAGCCACAGAACGATCACCGGCAGGAAGGTGATTTTCGGCATGGGAAAGGCGACGGAAATGATCGGATCGAAAAACCAGCGGGCGCTCGTGGTGCGCGACATCATCAGCGCGATGGCGACGCCAAGGGTCGCGGCGATGAAAAACCCGGTCAGCGCGCGATACAGGGTCAGCGCCAGGTTGAGCCACAACTCGCCAGCGCCGTCACGCCAGATGCGTTCGGCGACGCTCTCAGGCGAGGGCAGCATATACGCGGTGAACGCGCCGCTGCGGGCCAGCAAGTCCCACACAACGAGCATTGCCAGAATGAGGCTCCAGCGCGCCAGACCGCGGCCAAGCCGTGCAACAAATGGCGCAACAAGTCGCGCCACAGAACTGTCTGGGGGGGTGTCGCTGAGATCCGTCGCGGCGCTCATTCCCGCCATGCGAAAACCCTCCGCGTCAAACCCTGAAACAAGCGGTCGGCGACGAAGCCGAGGCACGCCACGCTCAGCACCACGGCGAACATCGGCTCATAAGTGCCGTTGGCGCCGAGAAAGCCGATCAGATAGCCGAAGCCGGCGCGCGACACGATGAGTTCCGAGGCGATCAGCAAGACGAACGAGATCGCCATCGCCGTGCGGATACCGCTGAGCAATTCCGGTAGCGCGCTGGGCGCCACCACATCGCGCAACATGCGCAGCCGGCTGGCGCCCATGCTGCGCGCCGACCACACCAGCGTGCGGTCGGCGCAGCGTGCGCCATTGTAGGCGCCGAGGGTGACCGGCAACATGCAGCCAAGTGTAATCAGCAGGATTTTCGATCCATCGCCAAACCCGAGCCACAACGCCGTCACCGGGATCAGCGCCGATTTCGGCATCGGAAAGAAAATCTCGACGAACGGTCCGAGCACGAGTTCCGCCGGTTTCCACCAGGCCATCGCGACGCCCAGCAATCCGCCGATCAGAATGGCGCACGACAGGCCCGCGCCGAGCCGGAACAGCGAGGCTTGCGCATTCGCCCACAAATCGCCGTCGAGCACGAGGCCCCACCACGCCCGGGCAACGTCAACGAGGGAGGGCAGCGCAGAACTCGACACCAGCCCGGTGCGCGAAACAAACTCCCACGCCAGCGCCAGCAAAAGCAGCGGCAGATATTTGATCCCTCGCGCCCTCATGGTGGGCTCATTTGCGCGCTCATGACTGCATCACCGGCGCCCGGCCCATCTGGGCTTTGATAGCCTCCTCGCGCACCAGACCCCAGAGTTCATCGACCTTTTCGGCAAACGCTTTGGAACGCTGCAAATTTGGATCGGCCTTGTCGAGCCCGACCTCGACGACCTCTATGATGCGGCCCGGCCGCGCCGACATGACCGCGACGCGATCAGCGAGATAGACAGCTTCCTGCACGTCGTGCGTGACGAAGATGACGGTCTTGGGCGATCGCCGCCAGATGCTGAGCAATTCGTCCTGCATGAGGTGGCGCGTCTGCGCATCGAGCGCGCCGAACGGCTCGTCCATCAGCAGAATCTGCGGATCAATGGCGAGAGTGCGCGCAATCGCTGTGCGCTGTTTCATGCCGCCGGAGAGTTGCGAGGGAAACGCATCCTCAAATCCGCTGAGACCAACCATGTCGATGAATTTCTGCGCCCGTATCTCGCGCTCGCTGCGTTCGAGTTTTTGCCGCTCCAGCCCGTATAAAACATTCTGCCGCACGGTTTTCCACGGAAACAGGGCGAAATGCTGGAACACGATGCCACGATCCGGCCCCGGCCCGGTGATTGGCTTGCCGTCGAGGCGGATGTTGCCCGTTTCAACCGGCAAAAATCCGCCAATCATGTAAAGCAACGTCGACTTGCCACAGCCAGAGGGGCCCAGCAGGGCGATGAATTCCTGCTTGCGTATCTCGAGCGAAACATCCTCAAGCGCCAGCACCGGTTTGCCGCGCGCCGGCCGGTACGTATGGCGCACAGCCTCAACCGTGATTTCAGACATCCCCGCCCCCGTGCTGCGCGCGCGGCGCGAGTGAGGTTGTCACTTGGGGTTTGTGCGGGGTCAAGTGGCGCGCGCGTCCATCATCGCTGATGGCGTCACGCATAAGCTCCTTGAACTCACAGCCGCCGCACAATTCGCCATGAAGGGAGGCGACTGTGGTTCGAGGAGACATGTGCGAATCCTCACAGTCTGCTTGTCCTGCGCAAACTACAACAAGGCGTCATTTGACTTTGCCAGGTCCGGAGACAAATGTAACTTGGCATCGAGAATTAACCTTCCATTATTCCACCCACAGGAAAGGTTTGCGCATGCAATTCGAACCAGGTTTCGCGTTTGACGCAGGGAAAGTGGACACTATTCTGCGCCAGGCGGCGACAGTGCAGATTATTGGGCTGAACTCGACGATGCAGTGGAAAGCCGTCGACAACACGGCCCTGAACAGTCTGTATGCTTTGAAGTGGGCCATCGACGGTCAATCCGCTAAACCGGGCTTCGTCGAGACCTCATTCACGCCCGGCTTGCAGCTTCGTCGGCAAATCGAAATCCAGACGGAAAAGCTCTGGAAGGCATTCATGGGCCATTTCGCAAACGGCGCGGGATCGGCAAAGCAGTACATCGACGCGCAAGCAGCTCAGATGAAGCGAAGCGTCCGGGAACTAAACCACCTGAACATTGAAGCCAAAGGGGTCAATCAGCAAGTGGACCAGTTGCTTCAGGAGGCGCTTTTCTGGCTCAACACAACAAAGTTCACGGCCGAGATCGCGCTGAACGTCCTTGGACTTATTCCCGGCGGCGGCCTGGTGGGATTTATCGTACGAACAGGAATCGGTCTTGGATATCCAGTCGGTGTCGAACTCATCAACAATTGGGAAAGCGCCAGTCTGTCCAAAGTGTCTCTGCTCGCATTTCTGGGGGCGGTGAAAACTAACATCTCCTCGATCCTTACCGAAGACCAGACAATGGGTAAAGCCGAGTTGAAGCTGGTAAAGGACCCGGTGAAACAAGCCCAGGCAAGGGTCGCATTCGAGAAGGGAATGAAAAAATTCGGTCGCGGCAGCAGCCGCGCGGTTAAAGGCGCGAACGTGCGGTTGGGGGCGGTGAAGGGCAGCGCGGCAACCGCTGGCATGGGACTCAAGACTGTCGCCACCGGTCTAACCGGCGTGTCCATATACTTCGCCGTCACCGGGTCAATCCAAAGCGGTGAAGCCTATCAGGAGGCGTTGGCCGCATTGTGAGGCCCGAGCCGCACGCGTATAAAAAATGCGTTTAGGGAGCGGATGCCGCAGCCTGCCGATGGGCGATCTGAGGGAAGTTCGCTTCATAAGGCCCTGCGGTCTGCCCCGCGCGCCTCCGAAACCTTGACCACCCCTTCCCCACCCGTTCTACTCCCTTCACAGAACACACTGGGGGAAGCACGCATGAATTTCATCAGAGCCGTTGCATCGGGCCTGATCGGGGTCGCCCTGTGGAGCGCCGGCGCTGTCGCGCAAACACCCCTGCCGGTGCGCCTTGCGTGGATCGTCCCGGTCTCGAACATCCCCTCGATCCTGTTCCTGAAAGACGGCATCGCGAAACATGCCGGCAAATCCTACAAGCCCGAAACCACCCGTTATCAGGGCACGCCGCCGATGATTCAGGGGCTTGCCGTCAACGAGATCGACGTTGGCCTGCTCAACTTCGCCTCGCTCAGTCTGGGCGTGCAGAACGCCGGCATGGACGATCTGCGCATTTTTGCCGGCGAATTCCAGGATGGCGTGGCGGGCCGTTATTCCAACCGGTTTTACGTGCGCAAGGATGCCGGCATCACAAAACCTGCCGATCTCAAGGGCAAAGTCATCGCCGTCAACGCGTTGGGCGCCTCCATCGACATCGGCATGCGCTCGGTGATGCGCAAGGCAGGCCTTGAGGACAAGCGCGACTACACGGTTGTCGAGGCGCCGTTCGGCGCCATGAAAGCCATGCTGCTCGACAAGAAAGCCGATCTCGTTACGGTGCCCTTGCCGTTCTCCAATGATGCCGAGATCAACGACAAGGGCACGGTGCTGTTCACCCAGGGCGATGGCCTCGGCTCGACGGAACTTGGTTTCTGGGTGGCGCGCGATGGCTGGCTCAAAAAGAACAAGGCGGTTGTCGTCGACCTGCTCGAAGATACGCTGCTGCTGACACGCTGGTGGATTGACCCGAAGAACCATGAGGAAGCCGTCAAGCTCGCCTCCACCTTCGCCAAGGCGCCGCCCGCCCTGTTCGACAGTTGGCTCTTCACCGACAAAGATTATTATCGCGACCCCAACCTGCAACCCAACATCGAAACGACCCAGAATGCGCTCGGCTTCATGAAGGATTTTGGCTTCATCAAGGAGACCTTCGATGTGAAGAAGCAGACCGATCTCAGCTATCTCGAAGAGGCCCGCAAGCGCGTCAACAAGTAGGGGCTTTGCCGCGCGGGATCGCTAACGAAACCGAAGGTATAGTGCGATCCATCGGACCGGAAAATATCGTCAGGAGCAAAGCATGGATTTCGGCTACTTCACGCTGAGTGACAACCACTACGAAAACAATCCGCGCGGCGCCAACGAGTTTGTCAGTCACATTCTTGACGAGGCGCTTTACGCCGACCGGCTCGGCTATCACTCCGCCTGGATCGGCGAGCATCATTTCTCGACCCTGGGCGTCAATTCCTGCCCGGAAATCATGCTCGCCTACCTCGCGGCCCGCAGCACGAAAATACGACTGGCGCCTGCCGTCACCGTGTTGCCCATCCATCACCCCATCCGCGTCGCCGAACAATGGGCCACCCTTGACCTCATCAGCGGCGGCCGCGTCGATTTTGCTGCCGGTCGCGGTTACGACGAGCGCGAATACATTCCGTTTGGCGGCGACTTTCGCAACAATCAGGAAATTTTCGAGGAGGGCATGGAGATCGTCGACAAATTGTGGAGCGCCACAGGGCCAACCAGCCACCACGGCAAACACTATCAGTTCGATGACATCCGCATTACCCCGCAGCCGCTGCAAAAGCCCATGTCGGCGTATGTCGCCTCGTTCGCCAAACCCTCCATCGAACTTGCCGGGCGGCTTGGCTTCGGCCTCATTGTCGCGCCGTTTGCCGCCTCCATGACGTTTGGGGGTCTCGCCGAGGTGAACCAGCTTTACAGCGAAAGCTGCGCCAAGAACGGCAAGCCGCGCAAAAAACTGATGTGCAGCTATTTCATCCACGTGTGCGACAACGCAGAGGCCGAGACCGCCGCCCGCGCGCGACAAATTCGCTACTACCGCGAATGCGTCATCCCCGCCTTCCCGTCCGACCCGGCAAAATGTCCGCCAAGCTATCGCTATACGCTCGATATGATGGATCGCCTGAAAAAGCTCCGCCCCGAAGACCTCGGCTCGAACTCCGTGCTGATCGGAAGTTCGGCGCAGATCACTGAAATGCTGAAAAAAGTTGAGGCCGCCGGCGTGTCGGAAGTGATCCTCTACTTCAACGTCGGCCTCAAACCGCATCAGCAGACCAAAGACGAAATGGCCCGCTTCATCGAAGAAGTCGCGCCGCATTTTCGCGGTTCGCACAACTCCGCGGCGTAGGACGGGAGGGGGTTTTCTATATCGGCTCGATCTTCGCAATCCGGGCGTACTCGCGCCAGTTCGCCGTGTCCTTCAACAGCAGCGCCTTCAACGAGGCGGAGTTTCCGACCATTGGGTCCGAACCATTATCCTTCAAGAACTTTAGCGTGTCCGGTTCGACGGCGATTTCGTTGAACAGGGTTTCGAGACGGTCGCAGATCGGTTTCGGCGTGCCTTTGGGCACATGCACCGACCACCAGTTCTTGATGTCGAGGCCGGGAATGCCGGCCTCCGCCGCGCCGGGAATGTCGGGGATGGATTGCAGCCGCTCGGCCGACGCCATGGCCAGCGGTCGCAGCTTGCCGTCTTTGATCAGGCCCGCCACTGTGATGATGTCGATGGTGGCGAAATCGACGACGCCGTTGATGGTGTCGACCACCAGCGGCCCCTGATCCTTGTATTTGACCTCCACGGTCTCAAGACCAAAGCGCGATTTGTACCACTCGCCGAACGCCACGCTCGGCGGCGCGATGGTCGCGTAGGAGCCATCTTTGCCTTTCGCCTTGAGCAGCGCGGTAAGTTCGGGAATGGTTTTCGCCGGGCTCGACCCCGGCACGCACAGCACGAACGCCGAAAAGTTCAGCAGGGTGATGTGCTCGAAATCGTTGACCGGATCGAAACGCAGGGTTTTGAACAACACCGGAGCCGCCGCCAGCATTGAGCTGCCCGGCGCGATATAGATCGTCTGGCCGTCGGGTTTGGAGCGCGCCACGAAATCCGTGGCGATGTAACCCATGGCGCCCGGCTTGTTTTCGACGATGACGGTGGAGTTCAGCTTTTTCGCCAGCTTGTCAGCGTAAAACCGCACCTTGACGTCGGCGCCCGAGCCCGGCGGAAACATGGCGATGGCTTTGATGGGTCCTGCGGGCCAGCTCTCCTGCGCCCAGCCTTGCGCGACGCCAAACCCGCCGCCGAGCGCGACGCCGCTCATCGCGCCACAGAACGCGCCGCTGACAAAGTCTCGCCGGTCCAGCATCGCAGTCTCCCTCAAGGTTTGGAGGCAAACCTAAAGGGTTTTCGCGCCAAGGGAAATCCGGTTCGCCGGCGAAAACGCACCCGGGGACGCCTGCCAACGAATTCACAAGGAAAAATTGGAGGCCTCGCCCAGAATCGAA
>JAYTTW010000074.1:0-2436 GCA_043744855.1 Hyphomicrobiales bacterium | reverse complement strand
CCCATCAGTTCCCATTTCAATTGCTTCATCGCCTGCATGATGCGCGGATAATGCAGGCCAACCTCGGCATTGAGCGCCACGGTGCCGCGGATTTTGTGTTTCGCCAGTACGTCCATCACTCGCCACACACCGACGCGATTGCCATAATCGCGGCGCGAATGATTGCGAATATCGGGCGCGCCATTGCCGTCCTCGATATGGAAATGCTCGACATTGGGAATGACCCATACGGCGACGCGCGCGCCCCCCGGCCACTGGACCTTCGGCGCATCGACGATGGCGCGATAGGGGAACAGAGAATGCGGATCAACCTCGGCCAAGGACTTATTCCGCTGCCGCGAGCTTGCGCGCGCCAAACATCGCTTCCGCTTCCTCCAGCGACATCACCACAGCGTACTTCGCCTGCATGTCGAACAGGTTCGCGGCATGTGCGTATTCCGAACGGTCATAGCAGCATTCATCGACAACAAACGTCTGATAGCCATGCGAAAAACCATCGACGACGCTGGCGCGCACGCAACCGGACGTGGAGACGCCGCAGAACACCAGCGTATCGACGCCCTGGCGCGTCAGCCATGTTGTCAGCGAGGTCTGGAAAAACGCCGAAGCTTTTGTTTTCGCCAGCACCCAGTCTTTTTCGTGCGGCGTGATTTCGGCGGGAAAGTCGTTGAAGCCCGGCTTGCGCGACACAGCGCCGCTCTTGGTGGCGTTGCCCGCCCATGGCGCGTCCGGGAGATTGGCGCGGGAATAGACGATGGGCAAATCCTGTTTGCGAAAAATGTCGATCAACCGCGCGATTTTCGGCATGGCAAGCCATGAAGATGGACCGCAGGCTGTGGGATATTCAGCGATGGCCTCGTCAAGCATCAGACCCTTTGAGCCGGAAAAGCCCATGGTTACGTCAACGACGATCAACGCAGCGCGGCGGCCGGGTTTCAGCGTGCCCATGAAGCCGGCTTTTTTGAAGAAACGCTGTTCGGCAGCGGGGATGAGTTTTTCCCAATCGCGCATGGTCAGTCTCCCTCGGCGTCGTTGCATGCATCCTACGGCGCGAGCTAGGCGGCGTCCAGATGGGGTCACGCTCCTGAAGCGAATTAGCGTGTGACCTCGTCACCCTATTCCCGCCGGCTTGACCTTGCGTGCCACCCCTGCTTACTCACGCTCTGTCAGGAGCTTCCCATGTCCGTCACGCTCGGCCGTCAGGCCGCCCATCCCGTTGACGAAATTTTCTTGCAGCGCTGGTCGCCGCGCGCCTTCACCGGCGAGGCGATTCCCGAAGCCGACTTTCAGACCATTCTGGAGGCCGCGCGCTGGGCGCCGTCGGTGAATAATCTCCAGCCGTGGCGGCTGATCTACGTCAGGCGCGGCGCGGGCAATTTCGACGGCTTTCTTGGCGCCCTCAATCCCGGCAAACAGATTTGGGCGAAGAACGCGGCCGTCCTGATCTGCTTTGCCTCGAAAACCACGTTGACGAAAGAAGGCGTTGAAGTTCCTTCCCCCAGCCATTCGCTAGACACCGGCGCAGCGTGGATGGCGCTCGCCTTGCAGGCGACGAAGATGGGCTGGCACGCCCATGCCATGGCTGGCTTTAATCCGGAAGCCATGCGCAAGACGCTCAATGTGCCAGAAGGGATCGCCCTCAATATTTGCGTCGCGGTCGGTCGTCAGGGCCCCAAAACCCTGCTGCCCGAAGCCCTCGCCGCGCGCGAGACCCCGAGCCAGCGCCGTCCCCTCTCGGAAATCGCGTTTGCCGATAAAATGTCTTAACGTTTCATTAAGTCTGCAAGATAAAATTTCGTTGCACCGTCGCGAATCCGGCGTGCATGATAATACCGTAAAGTCGCGCTGATTCGTTCAAACGAGCGACCGCACGGAGGCCGTCATGGCGAGCGCCGATGTCGAGAACATCCGCAGGGATTTGCTCCAGTGGAGCGCGCCTGTCATCGCCGATTTATTGACGGATGCGTATCGTGCGAAGCTGGGCACGAGGCAATTATCGACACAAGTCCTCACCTCGGTGCACGCGCGGCTCTGGCGTGTTTTGTTGCAAGGGGACCGCGAAGCCGTCGAGGCCGCCCGCAAGGAACTCCTCAGTCTGGTGACGATTTCAAAATTGCCGCGCGATGTCACCGACGAAATCGACGAGGCGGTACTGGAGGAATTGCTAGAAATCGTCACCCTTCGCTTCACGCGCAGCGCCGGATCGACGCGCGACTACACGCGCCTGTTGATCAACGCCTCGGCAAACATCGCGCGTATGCGCTTGCTGATCACGGCCTGATCGCCTGCTGATTGCCTCACGTCCTGCCACGTGCGAGACAGACGCGGACTCAATTTCAGGATGCGCAGAATCCATGGCGTGGTCGCCGCAACAGGACAAGGCTCTTGCCGCCGTCTCGGCCTGGCTGAAAACCGGCAAGCCGCAGGTGTTTCGCC
>JAYTTW010000073.1:0-9462 GCA_043744855.1 Hyphomicrobiales bacterium | reverse complement strand
GGCAAGGCTCATGGCGGCGCTCCGAATCAAACCGCCACACTGAATCACGCAAAACACAATCCGTTAATCGCCGTTAACTTAAGTTCGTGGCCCTGGGGAGTGCTGAGGAATACTTGCATCGGCGTAAAACTCGTGTAGAACCGCGCAATTGCTCCGGCTGGGGGCTGAACGGAAGGGGCGGTTCGCCGCCATGGGTCTGCAACCCGGCTTCCCGTGTCTCCGCCTTCGATGAAATCCGTCGGGCCTTATACGGGCTCGGAGGGCTACGCGCCGGAGCCTCCACGCCAATCAAATGGCGCAACCGAAAGGCCCGTTATGGCTCTCTATGAGCACGTTTTTATGGTCCGTCAGGATGTCACCGCCCAACAGGTGGAAACCATGACGGAAGGCTACAAGCAGCTTCTCATCCAACTTGGCGGCAAGGTCAGCAAGGTCGAGGCCTGGGGCGTCAAGTCGCTGGCTTACCGCGTCAAGAAAAACCGCAAGGCGCATTTCACGCTGATGAACATCGAGGCGCCCGCCGCAGCCATCGCCGAGATGGAGCGTCAGATGGGGCTTAGCGAAGATGTGCTGCGTGTGCTGACGCTTCGCGTCGAGGCGCACGAGGACGCGCCTTCGGCGATGATGCGCAAGCGCGACGACAGTGACCGCGAGGATCGCGGTGATCGCGGCGGTCGCGGCGGTGGCAGGTTTGAGCGTGGCGGCGACCGGGGTGGGGATCGTGGCGGCGACAGGGGCGGGGATCGTGGCGATCGTCCACCGCGCCGCCCGCGTGACGACAACCCCAGCGAAGGAGCCCGCCAATGACCGCCGCCGCAGCAGCGCCCCGCCGGCCGTTTTTCCGCCGCCGCAAGTCGTGCCCCTTCACCGGGCCGAGTGCGCCGAAGATCGACTACAAAGACGTGCGTCTCCTGTCGCGTTACATTTCCGAGCGCGGCAAGATCGTACCGTCGCGCATCACCGCCGTGTCGGCGAAAAAGCAGCGTGAACTGGCGCAAGCCATCAAGCGGGCCCGCTTTCTTGGCCTGCTCCCCTACGTGATCCGCTAGGATCGCCCGGATCGAGCTTCCTTCGAGAAACCTCGATCCGCCAGGAAACGCGGATGCTACCGGCATTCACGAAAATTGCGTCGGCTCGCCGGAATGGTCCGGCGGGCTGGGTTGGGGGTGAGCGCGCAAGCGGTCGCTCCCTAACCGCCTGTGGCGGGACAGCTTGGCGATGTTGCAGCAAATACTCATAACGCTCGGGGCGGGCGTCGCCTCCGCAGTGTTTTTCCTGCTGCCCCTCAAGGGTGGGCTGCTGGCGTCGTTTTTTGTGCTCATCGCCGCCTTGCCTCTGCTCATCGTCGGGCTTGGCTTTGGCGCGCGCGCCGCCGCCATGGCTTGCGCCAGCGGCGCGGCGCTGATCGCCTACGCTCTCGCGGGTTCTGTCGCCGTCGGCTATCTGTTGTCGGTTGTTACGCCGGCGATGGGCGTCGCCCTGCTGGTGCAGCGCGCGGCGAAGGCCGGGCGCGGTGTGTCGTTGCCGCATCTTCTCGCCACCCTTGTGGCGCTGACGACAGCGATCGACTGGCTGGCGCTGGTAATGGTGGGCTGGGCCTACCCAAGTTTTGCCGCAGCACTCGATGGTGTCGCCAACCAGTTGCTGCCGCTCGTCACCGTCTTGCTGGATCGCACCAACCTCGCGCCGGCCTCGATCAGCGCAGAAGAGATCGCCCGCATGATGGTGATGCTGGCGGGACCGATGA
Source organism: Hyphomicrobiales bacterium (assembly GCA_043744855.1). GTDB lineage: Bacteria > Pseudomonadota > Alphaproteobacteria > Rhizobiales > Beijerinckiaceae > Terripilifer. Next base: position 7,715 of record JAYTTW010000073.1, on the reverse strand, counting down.
TGGCGGTGTGGGGTGTCCTCAGCCTGGCCTTCAACGTCTGGCTGGCGGGCCGCATTGTGCAGGTTTCCGGCCGTCTGTCGCAGCCGTGGCCGGATATTCCGGCCGGCCTCGGCTTGCCGCGCAGCGCCGGGCCGGTATTGGCGAGTGCTGTCGCGCTGATGTTTGCGCCGGATGCGGTGCGTTTGTTTGCAGTGACGTTCGCTGCCGCCATCGCGGCGGCGCTGGCCCTGCAGGGTCTCGCCATCCTCCATTATTTGTCGCGCGGCGTCGGCGCCCGCGTCGGCGTCCTCGGCGGGCTCTATGCCGCGACGTTGCTGATGTTTCCGTGGCCGCTGGTTTTCGCGGCAGGTCTCGGACTTGCTGAATTTCTCGTGCCGCTACGCCGCAAACGCGGGCTCGACACGCGAAACACGCCAACTCCCAATCCCCCCAACCCCACTCAAGGAGACTGACTATGGAAGTGATTTTGATGGAACGCGTCGCCAAGCTTGGCCAGATGGGCGAAGTCGTGCGCGTCAAGGATGGCTTTGCCCGCAACTTCCTGTTGCCGCGCGGCAAGGCGTTGCGCGCCAACGAGGCGAACCGCAAAAAGTTTGAAGGGCAACGCGCGCAACTTGAGGCGCGCAACCTTGAACTGAAGAGCGAGGCCGCCAAGGTGGCGGAAAAACTCGATGGGCAGAGCTTTGTCATCATCCGTCAGGCCGGCGAAACCGGACAGCTTTACGGTTCCGTTTCGGCGCGTGACATTGCGCAAGCCATCAGCGCTGGCGGCTTTTCCGTCAACCGCGCCCAGGTGGCGCTCGCCAACCCGATCAAAACACTGGGACTGCACCCCTTGCCAATGCATCTGCATCCGGAAGTCGAAGCGAAGGTGACGATCAACGTGGCGCGGTCGCCCGAGGAAGCCGAGCGGCAGGCGCGCGGTGAAGAGATCACCACGGTCGAGGAAACCACAATGGCTGATCTCGGCCTCGAAGTCGGCAAGGCGCTGGCGGACGCTGGCGGCAGCCTCGGCGACCGCTGATCGTCAAGCTGCGCCTGTTGCGCACGGAAATAAGGCTGGCGCGGGGCATGCACGATTGGCGGCTCCGCGCCAGAATTTTTTTGGCCAACGCGTGGCTGGCGGGCGAGCCTGTGGATTAGGATGACAACGTCCGAATCGTCTGGCGTGTGCGTCACGAAGTTGTAGGGTCGCCAGTAGCAACGGCGCTGTTGCAGCGTCGGTCGCCCAACGTTTCCGCGTTTCCTCTCAAGCTGCTGAAAATCATGTCCGCCGTCGAACCATTAATGGGCCGCGGGGCCGTCTACTCCACCGCGCCCACAAATGCACCAATGAACGCACCGACCTATCGCACGGCGCCGCACAACATCGAGGCGGAGCAGGCGCTGTTGGGCGCCATCATTGTCAACAATGACGCGTTTGATCGCATCTCGGATTTTTTACGCGCCGAGCATTTCTCCGAGGAGCTGCACCGGCGCATCTTCGAAGTCGTCTCGCAGCTCATCCGGGCCGGGAAAATCGCCACGGTCGTGACGCTGAAAACCTTTCTCGGCGAGCACGATCTGGGCGGCATCACAGTGCCGCAATATCTGGCGCGGCTGGCGGCGGAAGCGACGACCATCATCAACGCCGCCGACTATGGTCGCACGATTCACGATCTCGCCATTCGTCGCAATCTGATTGTCATCGGCGAAGAGGTGGTCAACGTCGCCTACGACGCTCCAGTCGACTTGTCGCCGCGCGCGCAGATCGAGGACGCCGAACGGCGGCTCTACGAAATCGCCGAGCAGGGGCGCTACGACGGCGGCTTCCAGAGTTTCGGCACGGCGCTGACAACCGCCATCGACATGGCGGCGAAGGCCTACGAGCGGGACGGGAAACTGTCCGGCGTTTCGACGGGGTTGTCGGATCTCGATTTCAAACTCGGCGGATTGCAAAAGTCCGATCTTGTCATCATCGCCGGACGGCCGGGCATGGGCAAGACGGCGTTGGCGACCAACATCGCCTTCAACGTCGCCCGCGCCTACAGGGGTTCGCTGCGACCCGATGGTACGCATGAAACCATCGACGGCGGCATTGTGGGTTTTTTCTCCCTCGAAATGTCGTCCGAGCAGTTGGCGACGCGTATTATTTCCGAGCAGTCGGGAGTGGCATCCAACAAAATCCGGCGTGGCGCCATTGACGACGGGGAATTCCAGCGCATTTCCGACGCGGCGCGCGAGATGCAGTCAATTCCCTTCTACATCGACCAGACCGGCGGCATCTCCATCGGGCAATTGACGGCGCGGGCGCGTCGGCTCAAGCGGCAACGCGGCCTCGATCTGCTGGTTGTCGATTACCTGCAACTTTTGTCGAGCTCGAAGTCAGGCAACAACACCAACCGCGTGCAGGAGCTGACGGAAATCACCACCGGATTGAAGTCGCTCGCCAAGGAACTGAAGGTCCCGATCGTGGCGCTGTCGCAGTTGTCGCGGCAGGTCGAATCGCGCGACGACAAGCGTCCGCTGCTCTCCGACCTGCGCGAATCCGGCTCCATCGAACAGGACGCGGACGTCGTGATGTTCGTGTTCCGTGAAGAATATTACGTGGAGAACCGAAAGCCGCAGCCGGGCGGGGAGGAATACATCAAGTGGCAGGCGGACATGGAGCGCGTCCACGGTCGCGCCGAAGTCATTATCGGCAAACAGCGTCATGGCCCGACGGGCTCGGTTGAACTTTCGTTTGAGGCGGAAATGACCCGCTTCAGCAATCTGGCGCGCGAGGATGCGTTGCCGGAGCGTCGCTGAGTGGCCGCCGCGCCGCATGTAGCCGTTGGCGCGCAGGCCATCCTGACGATCAACCTCGGCGCACTCGCGGCCAACTGGAAAAGGCTGGCGGCGCGCGTCGCACCGGCGGAATGCGGCGCGGTCGTCAAGGCGGACGCTTACGGCATCGGGATCGAGGCCGCCGGGCGGACGCTTTTGCGGGCCGGGTGCAAAACTTTTTTCGTCGCCGACGCCAACGAGGGCGCCCGCCTTCGCCTTAGCGCCGGGCGGCGGCGCGGCGTGCGCATTTATATTTTGAACGGTTTTCCGCGGGGTTCGGTGGCGGCGCGGTTGTTCATCGAGAGCCAGCTGACCCCGGTGCTTGGCTCGATGCACGAATTCGTTGACTGGAGTGCGACGGCGCAGGCGTTGGGCGCCCGGTGCTTCGCGGCGCTGCATGTGGACACGGGGATGCGGCGCCTCGGGGCAAGTGTTGCGGAGGCCGAAACGCTGTTGGCGATGGCCCGGGCGAGGCCAGGGACCGGCCACGTCATGTTTGATCTGTTGATGAGCCACTTCGTCGCCTCCGAAGCGGCTGAGGATGCCCACAACGCCGGGCAGATTCTCGGCTTCTCGAAATTCAGCAAAAACCATCCCGGGGTTCGCGCCAGCCTGGCCAACTCGTCGGGAATTTTTCTTCCGCAAAAGCCGTTTTTCGGTCTTGTGCGACCGGGCTACGCCCTTTACGGCGGCAATCCGACGCCGGGCCGCAAGAATCCGATGCAGCGCGTCGTCAGTTTGCAGGCGCCGATCCTGCAACTGCGCGAGATCGCAGCCGGCGAAAGCGTTGGTTACAACGCCCAATGGACCGCCAAACGGCCGACGCGGCTGGCGACCATCGGCGTTGGATATGCCGACGGCCTGCCGCGAAATCTGATGGCGACAGAAGAGCGTGTCGGTGGCGACGCGTTTGTCGCGGGAAAGCGCTGTTCGTTTGCCGGTCGTGTGTCGATGGATTTGACGGTGATCGATGTGACCGACGCGCCCGCCAAAAGTCTGGCGGTTGGCGCCATGGTCGAACTGCTCGGCGAGCGCATGGGCATTGATGAGATGGGCGCGCGGGCGGGAACCATCGGTTACGAGGTTTTGACCGCGCTGGGACGGCGATATCATCGCGTTTACGTGGGCGAATGATGCGCGCGGGACAGTCAAGTTATTGCCGCAAAAACGCGCGCACGATTTTTGCGGTTTTGACCGGCTCTTCAAGGTGCACGGCATGACCTGCACCGGCAATGATATGGGCCTTCCCGCCGGCTCCCGGTAATCCTTGCGCGTAGGCGTGGGCGTGCGCCAGTGGCGTCATCGCATCGTTTTCCCCCCACACCACGCAAGCCGGCATGGTGGCGCGATAGAGGCGGTTGATCAGCGAGCGGTTGTAGAAATATGGCGGCCTGAAGCCGGTGAACGAGCCGAAGCGCAGCATCTCATAGCGGCGAACCTCAACATCGATTTCGCCACGTATGTCGGGAAAATATTTTTGCGCGATGGCGTGGTCGCTCGATGAGAACAACATGCGGCGCAGGGTTTTGTAGTCGACGCCGCGCTCGGGTAGCGCGTTCATGAAGATGTCGCCGATCAACTGGCCTGACACAAACAGGCCGCTGGCGCCGAGCAGGGCCAGGCGCCGCACGCGCTCGGGATGGCGCACCGCGAATTCTGCGGCGAACCAACCGCCAGCGCAGTGACCGGCCAGATTGATTTTTTTCAGCTCCAGCGCATCGAAGGTTTCAAGCAAGGCGAATGCCATGTCATCGGGCGTCCAGCCATCGTGGAGATCGCCAGAGCCGTTGACGCCGGGCAGCGCAATGGCGAGCAACCTGTGATCTCTGGCGAGGCTCTCGTGGAAGGGCTGCAAATCCGCCATGGCGCCGTGCACGTCGGCAAAACCGTGCAGGTAGACCAGGGGATCACCCAAACCGGCCTCTGTCGGGCCTGCCTCGATCCACGAAACCTTGCGACCGCGAACTTCAATCACTCTGGTTTTCACAGCGCGGCTTCCGGCGTTTTCTCAGTGAGGTAGGGGAACTTTCGGGCGAAGATTTTCTGCGAGGCTTCACGCAATCGCGGCGCTACCTGCGTCGCGAACAGATGCATGCTTTTGCGCGTCGTGTCGTCGGGCATGTTGCCCAGATGAAACTGCAACAGGAGATTGCCGACAGGCGCCGCCTCAAGCAGCGCGACAAGTCGCTCGTAAACGGTGTCTGGCGATCCCACCAGAATGGAGGCGGAACGTTCCAGATCATCCCAATCCTCGGTGTCGCCCAGCAGCGGTGTCGTCGGGTCGGAATGTTTCAGAAAATCCGCCCATTCGGCGGGCGGAATGTAGGGCACGCCCGGCCCGAATGTGAGCTGGCGGCCTTCGCGGCGCTGGTGTCCCTTCAGGCAGTTGCGCAGAAAATACCAGATGCCCTCCTCGGATTTTTCCTGCGCCTCGCGGTCGGTCTCGCCGACGCAGACGGACATCAGAATACCCATGCGGTGCGGTTCAAATTTTTGCCCGAATTCCTCCAGCACGCCGGCGAAGGTTTGTTGGGCTTTGGCGGTCGCCGCGCCGTGGCTGCGCGAGGAGAGGAAATAGGAATAGCCGTGTTTGGCGATCTGCCGCAGGGTGCCTTTCGAGCGCCCGGAAGGAATCCAGATCGGGGGATGCGGGCGCTGCGTCGGCTGTGGCCACGGATTGACGTAGCGCAGCGGAAAATGTTTGCCCTCGTAGGCGAACGGTCCGGGCCGCGTCCATGCCTCGCGGATGAGATCGACCGCCTCCCAAAAAACATCGCGCGACGGCGCGGAGGGAACATCGTAGTTGAACGTCTCTGGGCCTGAACCCGGCGCGAACCCGGCGATAAGCCGCCCGTCGCACATGTTGTCGAGCATGGCGTATTCCTCAGCGACGCGCAGCGGATTCATGTGCAGCGGAAGCAGATTACCCAACACGACAATCTTGCCGCGCTGGGTGGCGTGCGCCAGCGCTGCGGCGATGATATTGGGCGACGGCATGAGACCGTAAATGTTCTGATGGTGCTCGTTGAGCACCATACCGTCGAAGCCAATTTGCGAGGCGTAGATGAGTTGGTCGATATAGCCGCGCAGCAGGCCGCGGGATTTGTCGCGATCCCACAAGGAATTCGGCACGGTCACCCAGCCCGAGTCCTGGGTTTCATCAAAGTCCTTCGGCAGATGCGGATAGGACATGAAATGCCAGCAATAGAGATCGACGGGGCGCATTCGTCATCGTCCTCCAAAAGCCGGTTGCATTGGGATAAGCGGGCGCTGGCGATCTATTGTTTCAGCAGGTTGACGTTCGGCAAGATAGCCCACGGGCCCCCAATGCCCAATCGAAAAAAGCGGGCGGTGAGCCGGCCGATTCTGCATTGCAGGCGCGTGGCGCTAATGTATGCTTGAACAGGTTCAAATAGCCGGGAGATCGCCCATGAACGACAGGAGCACGAGCCAGCTGGAAGTCATTCCGCTGTCAAAGCATATTGGCGCGGAATTGCGTGGGCTGGATTTGTCAAAGCCACTCAGCAAAGCTGATGTCGCGGCCGTCAACCAAGCCTGGCTCGATCACATCGTCATTTTGTTTCGCGGACAAAGCCTGTCGCAGGAAGACCAACTGCGCGTCACCTCCTGTTTCGGCGAGCCGGGCGCGCTGGGGCGCCCGCCAAAATTCTTTCCGCCGGGGTTCGACAAGATTTTGCCGAAAATCATGATGATCTCCAACATTCGCGAAAACGGCGAGCCGATCGGCGCGCTGCCCGATGGCGAGATGATGTTTCACCACGACATGATCCACCACGCGCTGCCGCACAACGGCACGCTGTTGTATTCCCTCGAGGTGCCGACCTACGGCGGCGACACGATTTTCGCCTCGGGCTACGCGGCCTACGACAGTCTCGACCCGGCGCTGAAAGCCCAACTTGAGGGCAAGCGCGCGACGCACCATTACAACTATGGCTCAACGCAGAAGGGGGACGGCAAGGGCACGGAAGCTTTCGCCCAATCGGTGCATCCCATCTTCCGCACACACGACCAGACCGGGCGCAAATCGACCTACGTCAACCGCCTGATGACGACGGGCATCGAGGGTATGAGCGACACGCAGGCGCAGCCGCTGCTACACGCGCTGTTTGACGCGACGGAAAAGCCGGAGTTCACCTACACGCACCGCTGGCGCGTCGGCGACGTGCTGCTGTGGGACAATCGCTGCTCGACGCACGCGCGCACAGATTTTCCCGCCGACCAACGGCGCTTGATGCTGCGCACGACGGTGGCGGGCACAGCCATTCCGGCGTGACGCGCGGCGGAATTTTCGCAGGGGAGCTGGCGATCCAACCGGGCAATAATAGCGCGGCCAACGCCACGAATATTGCGCGTCATTCTTGCGGCGCAAGATCATCTGCGCCACTATGCTGGTCGAAAATGCCCGAAGGCGGCAATGGGGTTCGGCGAAGCGTTCGTGGTTGGGCAGGAGAGTGAGATGGAAGCGATTGACTGGAACAAGTGCGTGGCGTCGGTGCTCAAGCGCAGCGACGACATCGGGCGTGAGGAGTATCTGGGGATGATCGACGATGTCGTCGCCGGCATGGACGCCGACGCCATCGCCACCAAACACCGGGCGAAGATTTCGGCAGTCAGTTCCGCCATTGCGCTGGTGTCGTCGTGCGTGCACGGGCCGCATCCCGTCCCCACAATGGATGCCGGCGGGTGGTATGCAGCGGCGCCGGAGCCGGGCGGCTACGTGGTGGCGCCCGGCTTTTCCGCCGCGTGGAAGGCGGCGCGGGTCAAGAACTGAGCGGCGATTTCGGCGCATCTCGAATGGCGCGGAAAATCGCTTGCGGCGTCACGGGCATGTCGACGTGCGTCACGCCATAGTCGCGCAAGGCGTCAACCACAGCGGCGACGAGCGTGGA
>JAYTTW010000072.1:0-9462 GCA_043744855.1 Hyphomicrobiales bacterium | reverse complement strand
GGGTATCGCCACGCGTTACGAGAAGACCGCAAGGAACTTCCTCGCCGGTCTCCACTTGGTCTGCGCGCTCGTTTGGCTTAAATGACGACACGCCCTAGATTTCTTCATTCTGCGGATACATCCGGTATTTCCGCTGTGCAAAGACTTTTGCAGTCGCTTTTTAATTTGTTCGCTCACCTCACCGCCCGCACCCGCCACAGCGTCCCATTGCCATCTTCGCTGACGAGCACCGACCCGTCTTTGGCAACCGCCACGCCCACAGGGCGACCCCACACCGAATTGTCGTCAACGACAAAGCCGGTGAGAAAATCCTCGTATTCGCCGGTGGGTTTTCCGTCCCTGAAAATCAGCCGCACCACCTTGTACCCGGTGCGCCTGGAGCGGTTCCAGGAGCCGTGCAAGGTGACGAACGCAGTCTCCCCCCACGCCGGCGGCAAGCCCGCGCCATCATGAAACGCGATGCCGAGCGGCGCCGAATGCGCCTGAAACAAAACGTCGGGCACAATCACCTTCGCCGCGAGGTCGCGACGTTCGTCTTTGTGTCGTGGGTCCTGGTGGGAACCGATGTACTGCCACGGCCAGCCGTAAAAGCCGGCCTCCGTTACGCGTGTCGCGTAGTCGGGCGGCAAATCGTCGCCGAGCATGTCGCGCTCGTTGACGACGCACCAGACCTCGCCGGCCTTGTCGAGAGTGAGCCCCGCGCAGTTGCGCAATCCGGTGGCGTAGGGTCGACGATTTCCGCCATCGGCGTCGAACGCGAGCACGCTGGCGCGTCCGGTTTCCGCGCCCCATGCGGCGCCGATTCCGTTTTTTGCTTCGTGCGCCTGCAGCGCAGCCGCATCGAGCCTCTGCATTCCCTCGGCGACATTTGAGGCCGAACCGACCGAAACAAACAGCTTCTTGCCATCCTTCGACAGCGCCAGATCGCGCGTCGAATGGCCGCCGCCCGGGATACCTTCGATAATCGTTTGCGGTGGCGATGCGGATTTCACGTCACCGGCGCGGTAAGCAAAGCGCACCACACGCGTCGGCGTCGCCGCATAAAGGTATCCCGGCTGGCTTTCGCCCGCCGTGAACGCCAGACCAAAAACCCCGGCAAGTCCGCTTGCAAAGGTTTCCAGTCGGCCATTTTCCCGCAACACGCGAATGCGCCCTGCGCCCGTTTCGGCGATGAAAAGATCACCATTCGGCGCGACGCGCAGCACGCGCGGTTCGCTGAGACCAGCGGCGATGCGCTCGACAACAAAACCATCCGGCGCTTTTGGCAACGCGCCCTGCGCCGCTTCGACGACACGCGAAGGGGACGCCGCAGCGCGGCTGGCGCCAGGCGCCGGAAGCTCGCCTGCCGTGATTTTTCGCCGCACACCCGGCGCGTCGTCTCGCCAGTCGCCGAAGGCGGCCACTCCTGTGCGCGTCGCGCCAGCCTGAGCCAACGCGTTGGCTGAATAGAGGCAGGCGAAAGGCGCAACAGCCACGAATAACAAAAAACGTTTGTGCAAATTCTGCCTCCGCGACAAGTTTTGTCTCCGCCACCGGCCCTGCCCACGCAACCACGCAACCGCCGTCAGGTTCCCGTCTCAACTGCGATGCACGGGATCCACCCATTTGACCGCCTGCGGCTTTTCCACCGGCTCGATGTCGAGATTAACGGCGATCGCCTGACCGTCGCTGCGCACCAGCACGCATTCGAGCGTCTCGTCCTCGCTGGCGTTGATCTCCTGATGCGGCACAAACGGCGGCACGAAAATGAAATCGCCTGGCCCGGCTTCGGCGACGAATTCAAGCTTGTCGCCCCAGCGCATGCGCGCCTTGCCGCGAACCACGAAAATCACGCTTTCCAGATGCCCGTGATGGTGCGCGCCGGTCTTGGCGCCAGCCTCGATGCTAACGGTTCCCGCCCATAATTTTTGCGCGCCGGCGCGAGCAAAATCAATCGCCGCAGCGCGGTTCATGCCCGGCGTTTGCGCTGTGTTGGGGTCAAGCTGTTGCGCGCCGATGACGCGCACGCCATCGTGTTTCCAGCGACTTTCGGGTTCCGGCATTTGAGGCTCCATTTGCCTGCGCACGCTGGCTTGTCCGCGCACCGCCCTGCCGGAATGTCTAGCACGCTCCGCAACGTCATCGCCAACCCCCGCGACACCGCGCCCTTCTGCAATCGTGTCGCAACCTCAGAAATATCGACGTGCCCGCTCGACCACATCTTTGGGCGTCGACAGCACGCGTCCTACAAGGCGCTGCAAATCTGTGTGCGAAGTCGGCGCGACATCGATTTTGACGGCCCCGGCCTCCCTGCGAAATTCTGCATCGCCTGTCATGCGTTCGAACGCATCGCGCAACGCCGCCAGCCGTTCGGGCGGCGCTTCCGGCGGTGTCAGGAACGGGCGCCCAAGCGCATCGCCAGACGCGATGAGTTCGACGAGGCGCAAATCCGCGTCATTGTGCACCAGTTCTTCGAGTCGCGGCACGCCTACGAGATCGGCCTGCCGGACTCCGGCGGCGATCAGCAGGTTCACTTTTTTCTGCTCCAGCCAGTCGGGCTTGTTCGCCTTTAACGTGGACCAACTCATCACGCGCCCGCCCGTCTCGCCGCGCTCGATGGCGAGCCCGAGTTCATTGCCGCCCTGGTAGCCGCCAATGACGCGGATTTTTGTGCCAACAAGATCGTTGATGAGTTTCGGAAAAAAATTCGTGATACCGCCCGCGCCGACGCCGCCAACGATCAGCTCCCGCTGCCGCGCATCCTCCAGCGTGCGAATACCTGACGTGTGCCAAGCCGCCAGCACTTCGATGGTCGGTGACATCGAACCGATCCAGCCAAATGCATTCGCGTCGATCTGCAGGCCGGGCAATCCGACCACCTGGCTGATCGGCAGGGAATTCTGCAACAGCCCGATTACCGTTGCATCGCGCGGCGCGACACGCGCCAGCCAGTTCGCCATCAACATGCCCGATGCGCCGACCATATTCTGCACGACAATCTGCGGTCGCCCTGGAATGAACCGCGAAATATGCCGCGCCGCCAATCGTAGAATGATGTCGTATTCGCCGCCGGGGCCGACGCCTGTCACCATCGTCAGCGTCCGCCCGCGATAAAACTCCTCGACTGCCTCGGCGCGCGCCGCCTGCGGCAACGCCGCGAACAGCGCGCCCACAACGAGGCATGTCGGCCCGAAAAGCCGTGTTCTGTGGGAGCCTCGGCGATGCGTCATTGCTTGTCCGTGTAGACGACCTTCAGTTTCGCCGTCAGCTCGTCCGACAAGGCGCCAACGGAGGAAACGAGACGTTGCAACTCTTCGCCTTTGATCGGGCCAAGACCGACGCGCAGCCTCTCAAGATCGGACTTGAACGCCGCATCCTCCATTGTTTTGTCGAACGCGCGGCGCAACGCCTCGACGCGGTCCTTCGGCGCGTCCGGCGTCGTGAAAAACGCCACCCCGACATCGCCCGCCGACATCACCGCTTCCAGCAACTGTTTTTCTTCTGGCGTGCGCCCCAACTCGACCGCTGTCGGCACGTCCGGCAATTCCGGGTGGCGCGTCAAGGCAAACTGAACAGCGATGGAAATGAGCTGCTTCTCGATCCAGTCGGGGTGCGCTGACTTCACGGCCTCCCACGACGTCGAATGTCCCTCGGTTTCGCCGCGCTCCATCGCCAGCATCGCTTCGTTGGAGCCGCGATACCCCATCACGAGTTTATATTTCGTGCCAATGACATTATTAAGCACGGTTGGATAGATCGACACGGTCGAACCTGCGCCCGTCCCTGCCAATGTCGCGACGGTTTTCTGCGCGTCGGCGATCGTTTGTACGGGCGACGTTTTCCATGTCATCACAATGTTGACGAGCGGATTGATGCGCCCAATCCAGTTCAACTGGCTCGTCTTGAAGCGCACGCCCGGGGTGCCGAGGCGTTCGTCAATTGCAAGTGTCGGCGCGCCGATGCACAGCACCGAACCGTCTTTCGGAACTCCCGCGAATACCTGATTGACGGCGACAAAACTGCCGGCGCCAGGCATGTTGCGCACGATGATACCCGGATTGCCTGGAACGTGCCTGCCGAGATGCTGCGCCAGGGCTCGCGCGTAAACATCATTGCTGCCACCCGGCGGGTACCCGATATAAAGCTCGATGGCTTTTGATTTATAGAATTGCTCAACGCTTTGCTGCGCCAGTGCAGCCGACGCGAAGCCGAACAACGCGGCGACGCCAAATGCGGCGAAAGATATTTTCAGCATTTTCAGCATCCTGCCTCCGGGATTTGTGCTTGCGGTTTATCGCCCGGCAAAGCCCGGCGCAATGCTGCGAACTTTTTTCGCCGGCAACGCCTCGACCGTGCGGCGCTGGAAGCTGCGCAGCGCTTTCAGTGTCTCCCCGACGCGCACGTTGCCCGAAGCTGCTGCGTGTCGAGCAGCACGACATGGCAAACAACGACACTGAGGTTTCCGAACCATCGGATCCGCCAGCAATCTCGCCAACCTGATTGCGCCGTTTAGCGGTATCGCGCCATGAAACGCCGGTCGATCCAGTCCTTCAGCCGCCACACCCAATGCCCCTCGATGACGAAGCCATTGCGGGTTGCGATGGCGTGACGCTCGCCTGTCGAGAGGATGTAGAGGGCTTCGCGCTGCGGGCGAAAGCGGCGTAAAGGCGCGCCCCTCAGCGCCGCGCATAAATTGTTGGCGAGGACCGGCCCTTGCCGCACAGCAAAAACGCCGGCTTTCGGCAATTCGCGTGGCAAGAACGCAGCCGTGTCGCCGACGGCGAAGATGTCGCTGTGGCCGTCGCAGCGCAGAAACGCATCGATGGCCAGAAAGCCGCGCGCATCAAGCTTCAATCCAGTTTCGCCCAGCCACGCAGACGCAGCCGCTTCGGTCGCCCAAAGTATTTCGTCGGCTTCAACATCGCTCCCATCGTCGAGATGCAAGCGGCCCGCTGTGAGCTTGACGACGCGCACATTGCGCACCTCGATGCCGCGCTCCAGCAACCGGCTGGCAACTTTTCGGCGCATCGTTGCGGGAAATCCCGGCAATACGCCGCCTTCTCCGCTGATCAGCGAAAACTTCAGTTGCGAACCGGCGCCGGCTGCCTCGCGTCGCAAACGACGTTCCATCGAAAGCAATAATTCGACGCCGCCTGCGCCGCCGCCCACGACCGCCACGCTGGCGCGAAATCCCCGTTGCCGAATCCGCTCAAGCATCGCATCGAATTTGGCGAGAAACGCGCCAATCGGTTTGACCGGGATGGCATGGACGGCGGCGCCTTGTGTCGAGGCCAGCGATGGCGCCGCGCCAATGTCGAGTGAAACAACATCGTAAGCCAATGGCTCACCAACCGCGCGCAGGATCTTTCGATTGTGTGTGTCGATACCCGTCGCGGTTCCTTCGACCCACATCGCGCCGGCCCGCTGCGCCAGCAGCCGCGCGTCGATGTGCGCATCGGCAAAACCATAGTGACCTTCGACGACACCCGGCAACATACCGGAGTAGGGCGTGTGAACTTCGCGCGTTAGAAGCGTGAGCCGCGCGTCGGGTGGCGGCGTTGCGGCAAATCGGCGTAGCACTTCGAGGTGGGCGTGCCCCGCGCCGACGATCAGCAGCTCTTTCACGATTCTCATCCCGACATTTCAGCGGTTGCACGCGCTAACCGGTGACGACGCCGCCGCGCGGCCCGGGCGCAAACGGTCCAGACTGATTCGTCAATTTGTGGGATTTCGCCGCCGCCCGGCAAACGCCGCGAATGCAAGGGCTGCAACGTCGATCAGCGTGCGGTCAAATCAAGACGCCGACGCCCATCCGGCTCACCACATCACTTTGGCTAATTCACGCTGGATGGCGACGCCCGACTTCTGCGCCGCGATAAACTCCGACATTTCCCGCTCTGACCGGGCTTGCCATGCGCGCGACGGCTCGTCTGGCTTGGCAGCCCTCGAACTATCCGATTGGCGTTGCTGCCAAGATAGAATGCGCTTCCACATATCCGCAGGTTCCAAAGACGGTGCGTCGATATTGCCTAACCCTAATGGCCAAAAGTTAACAGCTGTTTAGGAAACCGCTTCGCAATTGTCCGCCAACGTTCCTTTCGGTTGGCCGGTTTGTGACAAAATCTTCGGTCAATCCAGCGGATCGACCCGCAGGATGGAGGCGCCATGGTTACTGCCGATCCAAAGCGCTCCGGGCTTCTGGCGAACATCAACAAACACGCGGCGAATGTTGGTCGGGCGAGGCAGGGGATAATCGATGATTTCGCCGCTTGCGATGTCAAGGCGGGAAACCCGGTCGGTCAGCATGGACCCCGTCCACGCCTCGCCATTTTTACCGGCCATCGCGTCATAAGGAGCGCTCCACGGCGTCGGCATTCTGAATTCGACGATACGCTCGGTTTTTGGATCGAGCATGCCGATGGCGTTGCCCTGATATTCAGCAAACCACAAGCGCCCCTGCGCATCGACGCGCCCGCGGCGCGGCCGTGAGTTCGGCGTCGGCGTCACGTAAACCTTCAGATCTTTTGTCTTGCCGTCGATGCGCCCAATGTTCCCGGCTGAATAGTCGAGCAGATAAAGATTGTTGTCGAGATCGGAATGAATTCCATAAGAGCCAAAACGTTTGCGCGTCGAGGGATCGACCGTCTGGCCAAAATTTTCGATCCGGTCATTGGCGAGATCAAGTCGATAGATGTTGTTGCCATCGGAATTCTTGATCCACACCTTTTGATCGACGTGCGTCCCCGTCACCGCGAGATGGCCGAGTTGCCCGGCGTCGGAATCCAACTCCTTGGGAATGCTCCAGGTTTTGAAACTGGAGTTGGTGCGGTCAAACTTTGCAATGGCGCCCTGATACATCAAGCCCACCCACACATCGTCTTTGGCGTCGGTTTCAAGATCAAGCGTTCCCTTGGGAAAATCTTTCTTGCTTTCCGGAATGGGAAACTGCGTCACGTTGCCGGTGACAGGATCCATCTTGCCGATGAACATCTGGCCAAAATCCGAGTACCAGACCTGGCCCGCCTTATCGAGAATGACGTCGTGCGGCTGGATGGCCCGGTCGGGCAAATCATATTCAGTGATGATGACTTTTGTCGCCTTGCCGCTGACGCGCGGCAATACTTTCAGCGGCCACGACCACTTTTCCTGCTGGCTCAGATTGACGCTGGCGAGCCACTCGGCGGTTTTGCGCCCCTCACTGTTCTGCGTCAGGCCGGTGCGCCGCGCGCTACCCGCGAGACGTTGCGGGTGCTGCGGCGTCGAGCCAGGATAATAGCCGCTCATACGTTCGAATATTTCCAGAAACCCGTCTGCGTCGTAGCTCGATTTCACGATGCGTTCGAGCGTGTGGCATGAATTGCAATTGAGCAGAAAATTTTTCTGCGCATCTGTCCCCGGCATGCTCAGCATCCACTCGGCGTTGTTGAGTTGCGCCGAGAGATTGCGCGTCGGTTTCAACTGAAGGTCCGCAGTGGCTTCTTTGCCGGCAGCGACTTCGGCGCGCGGCTTGCCGTCGAGATCAAAGCCTGTCGCGCGAGCGCTGATCGTGTAAGCGCCGGGGTCCAGCCGCGACGCCGGAAACGCGAAGCGTCCCTGCGCATCGGAAACGACGCTGATGGTGATCGTTGCGCCGTCACGCCGGGCGCTGACGACGACGCCCTCCATGACAGGTTCCGCTGCGGAGGAAACCTTTCCCGAGATGGCGTTTTGCGCCCGCGCCGCAACGCTTGGCAACCCCGCCAGCACGGCAATGGCGACACTCGACAGCAAATGCATGCGCATGGGTTTTCCTCCACAATGAAATCGTTGACGCCAGTCTAGTCCGTCCCGCTCCCCATGACAACGCAAGTACCACGCCCGCGCGGTTCAGCGCGGCGCCATACGCAAGGCGCCATCGAGGCGAATGACCTCGCCGTTGAGCGCCCGGTTGCGCACGCAGGTCATCACCATATCGGCGAACTCGGCCGGCTCGCCAAGCCGCTTCGGAAACGGGATCGACGCCGCCAGGCTTGCCTGCGCCGCCTCCGGCAGGGCTGCCAGCATGGGCGTGCGGAACAATCCCGGCGCAATCGCCATAACGCGGATGCCGAACTGCGCGAACTCGCGGGCGGCGGGCAAAGTCAGCGCCACCACACCGCCTTTCGACGCCGCGTGGGCCGCCTGCCCGATCTGCCCTTCGTAGGCGGCGATGGAAGCGGTTGAAACGATGACGCCGCGTTCGCCGTCGGTCATCGGCGCCAGTCTCGTCATGTGCGCGCCGGCGAGCCGCAGCATATTATAAGTGCCGATCAGATTGATCCGGATCACGCGCTCAAAATCCGCCAGCGGCGTTGGCCCCTCGCGGTCAAGAATGCGTTGCGCCATGCCGACGCCGGCGCAATTGACGAGAACGCGCGCCGGCCCGTGCAGCGCCGCCGCTGCCGCGATTGCCGCGCTCGCCTGCGCTTCGTTCGCCACATCGCACGCTATCGCGTGGCCGCCGAGCCGCGCCGCAACCGCATCGGCGCCCGACTTGTTGATATCGAGCAGGCACACCCGGGCGCCCGCCCCGGCAAGCGCCTCGGCGACAGCCGCGCCCAGCCCCGAACCGCCGCCGGTGACAACCGCCGCTTGCCCTGCGAGCTCCATCTACTGCGCGAGCAGCGGGATCGTCGCGGCATCCGCCGGCTTCGGACGCGATTGCAGATAGGCGAAAATATCCGATAGTTGCGCGTCAGAAACGATTTTGTCGGAATACGGCGGCATCGCACCGCTGGTGCCGCGCACAAAGGCGGTCAGCCCGGCTTCCGGCATTTGCGTGTTGGCGAGACGCGGGCCGGCCGCCCCGCCCTGCCCTTCATAGCCATGGCATTGCCAGCAGCCCTTGGTGACATACGCCTCCTTGCCTTTCTGCGCATCGCCGGCGGCGGCGGCGAGTGGAGCAACAAGCGCGAGGACCGAAACCAGCAACAACTTTTTCATTTTTCGTTTCCCCTTAGTATCCACCATCGGAAGAAAGTGAGTCACGCAGTGACGCGCTTTCTGGAGATGATAAGTGGATGCTTCAACAAAAATGACGTACCCGAAATCTTTGATTCCGGGTATTAGCGCGGCTGCGTCCAGACATTCAGCAACGCCGGTTGCCCGGTCTTCACCACGGCGATGGCCTCTTTCAGGGCCCCGGCGAGCTGCGCCGGATCCTTGATCGGCCCTTTCGCCCACCAGCCCATCGATTCCGCCAGCTTGTGATACTCGATATCCGGATTCATGATCGCCGTACCGATAGGCGCGGAATCATTCGCGTAGTTCGACGGACGGTTGCGGAAGCTCGCCATGCGTTGCACGTGCATGACCTCCTGATGCCAGGCGCGATTGTTGTGCATGACGGCGAGCAGCGGAATTTTGTGTTTTGCCGCCGTCCACAACACGCCCGGCGCATACATCAGGTCGCCATCCGACTGGATGGAAACCGAGAAGCGACCGAGATCGCGATTGGCCATCGCC
>JAYTTW010000071.1:0-2455 GCA_043744855.1 Hyphomicrobiales bacterium | reverse complement strand
GATCCGCCATCGTCGTGCTCCACAAACAGAATCAGTGGACGACGACAGATTCAGTACTTCACCAGTTTGTCACGAGGTTCTTCACCCGATTGCCCTGTTTTGAAGGGTGACAACGCTGGTCACACACCCCACATTGGGCGTACACGAATCACCTTCTGTTCCTGTTGCGTGACCGGAGCCGCTGCCGCGTGTCTGACCCGTTTGAAACCTATGATGCCGCTGCCGGAGATTTCTCCGTCGCGCCGGCGCCCCAACCTGTCGCGCCGGCGCCGAAAGCTGCCGCGCCGGGTCCGAAGGCTGTCGCGCCGGCGCCAAAGCCCGGCGGCATTGCCGCGCGCGCGCGGGCGGCGGTCACCGGCGCCTCGACCTATCTCGATGGATTGAACCCGGAGCAGCGCGCGGCGGTCGAGGCGATTGACGGCCCGGTGTTGGTGCTCGCCGGCGCCGGCACCGGCAAAACCCGCGTGCTGACGACGCGCATCGCGCACATCATCGCGCTCGGGCGGGCGCAGGCGCACGAAATTCTCGCCGTCACCTTCACCAACAAGGCCGCGCGCGCAATGAAGGAGCGCATCGCGCGCATCGCCGGCCCGGTTGGCGAAGGCATGCCATGGCTTGGCACGTTCCACTCCATCGGCACAAAAATCTTGCGCCGCCATGCAGAACTCGTCGGCCTCAAATCGAACTTCACCATTCTCGACACGGACGACCAGATTCGTCTCATCAAGCAAGTCCTGCAAGCCGAGAACATCGACGACAAGCGTTGGCCGGCGCGCGGTTTCGCGCACCTTCTCGACAACTGGAAAAATCGCGGCCTCGATCCCGCCCATGTGCCGCCTGGCGAAGCCGCCGCCTTCGCCAATGGCAAGGGGGCCAAGCTTTACACGCTCTATCAGGAACGGCTGAAAATCCTCAACGCGGCGGATTTCGGCGACTTGCTGCTCGAAAGTCTGCGCTTGCTGCGCGAGCACAATGATGTTTTGCACAGTTTTCAGCAGCGTTTTCGTTTTATCCTCGTCGATGAATATCAGGACACCAACACGGTGCAGTATTTGTGGCTGCGGCTCATAGCGCAGGTCGGCCACAACATCTGCTGCGTCGGCGATGACGACCAGTCGATCTACGGATGGCGCGGCGCCGAGGTCGACAACATCCTGCGCTTCGACAAAGATTTCCCCGGCGCCAAAGTGGTGCGTCTGGAGCGCAACTACCGCTCCACCGGGCACATCCTCGCCGCCGCCGCCCAGCTGATCGCCCACAACGAGGGACGCCTCGGCAAGACGCTGTTCACCGACGGCGTCGATGGCGAGAAGCCGACGGTGACCGGGGTGTGGGACAGCGAGGAAGAGGCGCGCAACATCGGCGAGGATATCGAGCAACTGCAACGGCGCAGCGAAAGTCTCGATGAAATCGCCATTCTCGTCCGCGCTTCGTTTCAGATGCGCGAATTTGAAGAGCGCTTCATCACGCTCGGCCTGCCCTACAAGGTCATTGGCGGGCCGCGCTTTTATGAGCGCGCCGAAGTTCGCGACGCGCTCGCCTATCTGCGATGCGTCGCCCAATCCGCCGATGATCTGGCCTTTGAACGCATCTTCAACACGCCGAGACGCGGCCTTGGCGACGCCACTCTGCACGTCATCCACGACTACGCCCGCCGCGCCCGCATTCCGCTGATGCAAGCGGTGCGCGTCATGGTCGAGACCGAGGAGTTGAAGGCCCGTCCGCGCACCTTGCTGCGAACCCTGATGGACGATTTCACTCGCTGGACGGCGCGTGTCGATACGACGCCGCATCACGAGCTGGCCGAAATCATCCTGGAAGAATCCGGCTACACGGACATGTGGAAGAAGGACCGTTCGGCGGACGCGGCGGGCCGGCTTGAAAACCTCAAGGAACTCGTGCGCTCCATGGAGGAGTTTCCCGACCTCGCGGGTTTTCTCGAACATATTTCGCTGGTCATGGACGCCGACAATCGCGACGGCGGCGAGCGCGTTTCCATCATGACCTTGCACGCCGCAAAGGGACTCGAGTTTGACACGGTATATCTGCCGGGCTGGGAGGAAGGCCTGTTTCCGCATCAACGCTCGCTTGACGAAAGTGGCCGCGCCGGGCTCGAGGAAGAGCGCCGGCTGGCCTACGTCGGCGTCACCCGGGCGCGCCGGCGCGTCAAGATTTTCTTCGCCACCAACCGGCGGATTCGTGGGCTGTGGCAGACCACCCTTCCGTCGCGGTTTCTCGACGAGTTGCCGACCGCCAACGTCGACGTGGTCGAGGCGCCGTCCGGCACCAGTTATGGCGGCTACGCCCAATCGCGTTTCGCCAATCAGGATACCTACGGTTCGAGCTACAACACGCCCGGCTGGCAACGCGCCCAGCAGCGCCGTAACGAGGGCCACGCGCAAGCCTCGCCTACCTGGGGACGCACCGGCGCGGCAGCCGGCCCGGCGCGCCGTGG
>JAYTTW010000070.1:0-9608 GCA_043744855.1 Hyphomicrobiales bacterium | reverse complement strand
TCAAATACGAGCCGGTGCGCGGCGCCGCTTCCAACAAGCTTGGACGCGAGGAAATTGCCGAAGACGTCAAACAGCGCCGCTACGACCGTTTCATGCAGACGCAGCAGGCAATCAGCGCATCCATCCTGCGCGCCAAGGTCGGCCAGCGGCTGCTGGTCCTTGTCGACAGCTTCGCCAATGGCGAAGGTGTCGGGCGCAGCCGCGCGGATGCGCCGCAAATCGACGGAACCGTCCGTATCGCCTCGCGCCGCCCGTTGCGCGTCGGCGATATTGTCACGGTAAAAATTGAGCGCGCCGGCGCCTACGATTTAACCGGAACTGCGGTGTAGAAGAAGTTACTGGTGCATCATCTCATGCGCGCCGCTATCGCTCGCTGACTTGGCGCCCAGCGCCTCGACAACAAACTCAACCGGCACGCGGCCGGCCTTCTCGAATACCAGGGTCGCCTTGACCCGCTGTTTTTCCACGAACGGCTGGCTGGGGTCGAAAAACATTACATGATTGCCGCCGGGCTTGAATTCGACAGTCGTCCCCGCCGGCGCTTCGACCCCGTTGGCGAGTTGCCGCATTTTCATGACACCGTCCTGCATCGACATTTCGTGGATTTGTGTGGTCCGGGCCGCCTCGCTCTCGATGGCGATCAGCCGGTCCAGCGTCGTTCCCTCGTTGCGGATCGCCAGATAGCCACCGGCGACCGGCGCGCCTTTCGGCGTCGCGCGCGACCACGGATGCAGGATCGTCAGCGATCCCACCTTGTATTCGTGCGCGGTTGCGACGAACGTTGTGGTCGCGAATGCAACGCACAGCACGACGGCGCGCAGGGCGTATCCCGGGTTCGACATCGTTAGCCTCCTTGCGGTCGCGCCTTGGTATCACAATCGACCTGTCACGCCCAACGCCCGGCTGACAGCGCCCGGCCGGCGCGCAACGCTCACAGATTGCGCGAGCCAAAGTTGCGCCAGCCACGCCCCTCGCCTAAACCTCCACGCCCACGAGGTTATCCATGTCCCCGGCGTTTTCCCCGCAGTCAGATTTTTTGCGCGTCCTCACCGAGCGCGGCTTTATTCACCAGGGCTCTGATTTCGCCGGGCTCGACGCCAAGGCGAAGGCCGGCGAACTCATCGCCTACATTGGCTTTGATTGCACGGCCTCGTCGTTGCACGTTGGCTCGCTGGTGCAGATCATGATGCTGCGCTGGCTGCAAAAAACCGGCGGCAAGCCGGTGCCGCTGATGGGCGGCGGGACGACACGGGTAGGCGACCCATCCGGCAAGGACGAAAGCCGCCAATTGCTGTCGATCGAGCAGATTGACGCCAACAAAGCTTGCATCAAACAGGTGTTTTCGAAATTTCTGACTTTCGGCGATGGCAAAACCGACGCCGTGATGCCTGACAACGCGGAATGGCTGACGAAGCTCAATTACATCGACTTTCTGCGCGATGTCGGGCGACATTTCTCCGTCAACCGCATGCTGTCCATGGACAGCGTCGCCATGCGGCTCGATCGCGATCAGGAACTGTCGTTTATCGAATTCAACTACATGTGCCTGCAGGCCTACGATTTCGTCGAGTTATACCGTCGTTATGGCTGCATCGCGCAGATGGGCGGCTCCGATCAATGGGGCAACATCGTCACCGGCATTGATCTCGGGCGTCGAATGGGGACGGCGCAGCTTTACGCGCTGACCTCGCCGCTATTGACGACAGCGTCGGGCGCCAAGATGGGCAAAACGGCGGCCGGCGCCGTCTGGCTCAACGCCGACCGTCTCAGTGTGTTCGACTACTGGCAGTATTGGCGCAACACGGAAGACGCCGACGTCGGCCGTTTTCTCAAACTGTTCACCGAGGTGCCGCTCAACGAGATAACCCGGCTGGAAGCGCTTGGCGGCGCTGACATCAACGAGGCGAAGAAAATTCTGGCGACCGAAGCGACCGCCATGGTGCACGGTCGCGACGCGGCGACAGGGGCAGCGGAGACGGCGCGCAAAACTTTCGAGGAAGGGGTTATTTCGACGTCCCTGCCGAGCGTGGAAATCGCCGCCAGCGAGTTCGATGCAGGGATTGGGGCGCTGACCGCCTTCGTGCGGGCCGGCCTCGTCGCCTCGACGGGTGAGGCGCGGCGGCAGGTGAAAGGCGGGGGATTGCGCATCAACGACGTTCCGCTTGGCGATGATCGCGCCGTGATTTCGCGCGCCGATTTATCCATCGAGGGCGTTGTCAAACTTTCGCTGGGTCGCAAAAAGCACATTCTGCTGAAGCCGGTTTGATTATTTAGCCGCCCCATAGAGCGCCTGTCGCAACCGCTCGCGCAGCGCGGCTGGTGTGGCGCCCATTTCAACGATCAGTTTTGTCGCGGCGATGCCGTCGACCGGCGATATCTCCAGATTGAGTTTGTTGGCTTCGGCAAGAAACTGCGGGTCAACAGCGGTTTGGCGAAAGGCCTCCTGCAAGGCGCTGGCGCGGTCGGCGGGCACGCCGGGCGGGGCCACAAACGGGCGGGCGATCGCGTAGGGGAATTGCGCGAGATCGATGAGCTGACGAGCTGCCGCATCGCTGGCCAGTTCGCGGGCTGTCGGCACGTCAGGTAATTCCGGATGCCGGGTGGCGCGGCCAAACTGCACAAGTATCTGCATCGGCGATCCCGCTTCCAGCCAGGTGGGGCGCACGATCTTTGAGGTGACATAACCAATAAGCTGCGCGTCGACTTCGCCTCGCTCAACGGCAAGGCCGACGGTGTTACTGTCAGCGTAGCCCTGCACGAGGTTCAGTCGCAGACCAGAGATGTCGCGCAGAATGACGCCGACGTCGTTGTCGGTGGCGCCTGGCGTCGCGACGCCAACCGTCAACGCGGGTCCGTCGGGGCGACGCAATTCGGCGATACTGTGAGCAGCAACGCTCCGGCGCGCCCACAGAACGAACGCGTCGTCAGAGGAATCCGACAAGGAGCCGAGCCAGAGAAATTTGAGCGGATCAAACTGTACGTTGGGATTACCGCCGAGAAACGCCACCAACGGCATGTTGCGGTCAAACATGCCGAACGTGGCGCCGTCACGCGGGGCGGCCACAAACAGATGGTTTGCGGCCCGCATGGAACCTGCGCCGGGCATGTTCTGCACGACAATGGCGGGTTCGCCGGGGATATGGCGCGTCATGTGCCTGGCCAGCAAACGCGCATACAGATCATATCCGCCACCCGGTCCGTAGCCGATAATCAAGGTCACCGTGCGCCCGCGGTAGAAATCGACAGCCGCCGCGCAGGCGCCGGATGCGCCGCAGAAAAATGCGACAAGCCATAAAACACAAAGCCGCGCCACGGCATGTCTCCCCCTCGGCTGTCCGGCGCTTACTCGGCGCCGGGCTTGATGGACATGGGCATACGCCGCGAGGTTGGCGACGTGGCGGTCGCCTCTGGCGGCGGCCTGGCGGGCGCCTCTGGCGGCGGCCTGCCGGTGCCGTCAATGGCGCCGAATATCTTGCGCAGGAATCCCGGCGCGATGGCCGACAACGGGTTGACCGTCAGGACTGGCGCCGAAGCGCTACCGGCGATGCGAAAGTTGATCGCGAACAATCCCTCGTCCGTGCCACCCGTCAGCAGCGGACCGAACAACGGCACCTTGGAAAACAGATTGTTCAGCCCGAATGCCGGCACGAATACCCCGGTCATGTTGATGCGATCATTGGGAGTGTCGAAAGACCCGTCGAGCTTCAAGCCGATTTCCTGACCGTACAGCACGCCGTCGGGGATGTTGTAGACGCCGTTTTGACGCGTGAACGTCGCCGACAATCGCTGGAAGGCCGGCGCGCTGGTGTCGATTTTTAGACTTTTCGGGCGATCCTCGCGAGCTTGGGCGCCCTCGCTGATGATGCGACGCAACGCCGGCTCGTCGCGCAACACAAAATTGGAAACGCCGATCGTTCCAGCGAACCGCGAACCGTTCATGCGACCGTTCAATTCAAACTGTCCGCCCTCCATGCGTCTGTAGAGATCGAGGAACGACATCAGGCCGCCGCCGTCGCCGGTTTCAATAGCGACGTTCAGGCCGCCATCCTCGCTGCGCGCCGCTGTCCCGTTGACATTCGCGCGACCCGAGCGGGCCTGCATCGAGATCGACCGGATAGCGCCGCCGCGTCGCGTCGTGTGCAGGTCGACGGCGGAAAGCGCCTGGCGGTTGTAGCCGGTAAGCAACGTCGCTTTCAGATCGAGGTCGAGGTCGCGCACAGTTCGCCCGTCGCTGGCGGCGGAAACCGTGTCGGAACTGAGAATGTTGCGCAAGTAAGGCCGTGCGTCGAGATTGGCGGCGCGCACGCTGACCTTGATGGCCTCGCGCGAGGGTTCTATATCGATCTTCATGTCGTCGCCCGGCGACAATCTGACATTGGTAAGTCGAGCCGCGCGAAGTCCGCTATTGGCGTCGAACTCCAAAGCGCCGCGCGCCGATGCGCCACCGCTGGCGTCGTAGGCCAGCTTGTCGAGGGTGACAGCGTTATCTTTGGATTGAAGATCGAAAGTCGCGTGGGCGGCTTTTCCCGCCGGCTTTGACAAACCAGGCAGCGAGGCGTCGATCACGGCGCGCGTCAAATCGAGTTCGACATGGGCGGCCGCGCCGTCCTTGCCGAAGGGAGCGCTGACTCTCGCGCTGACCGGGCCGCTCACGCCTGTGCCGGCGGGAACTCCCAGTCGTGTGCGCGCGGCGTCGTCGAGGACCAACTGCACAGTGGCGTCGGCTGAGCCGTTGAGCGGTTTCTTCAAGTCGATGTTGGCGACTGTGCCCAACAATTTTCCTTGCCCACTGGCGTGCAGGCCATTGCCGTCAACCGTCAGGCTCAACGTGGCGGAATCAAATCTTTCTTTTCCGACAAGTTTTTCAAGGGCGAAATTATTCAGGGTCGCAGCGACTTTGACTGTTGTATCCGACGCGCGCGCAACTTTCGCCAGCTTCATGTCGAGGCTGACGTGGGCGTCGACCTGGCCTTTCATTACCGTCGGGTCGATCTGGACGCCGCCGTAATTTTTGAACGCATCGCGCGACAGTATATCGGCGACGGCGTCGAGGCTCCCGGTCAAATGCAACACCGCTGTCGCCGGCGCCGGCTTCCTTGCGGTGTCGGCAACGTTGAAAACCGCATCGGCGAGCGAAAGTCGTTTGCCCGGCGACACCTCGATAACGCCGCGCGTGGCGTTGAGCGTCGCTGTGCGGCCGGTGACGCTGCCATTTGCGTCAAGCCCGGTGACCGGCGGCGCGCCCGGCAGGAATGCGTACGTCGCATTGCTGATGGCGAAATCCAGTTTCAGACGTTCGTCGGAAAGCGGCGCGTCTGTGGTGATCGACGCCATCGCATCGCGGTCGAGATCGATAAACAGCGACCCGCTTTGCAGGACGCCGTTGCGAACCCGCTCGGTGAGATATTTACGCACCGTTGGCGAGGCGAAGGCCGGCCATATTCGCAGCACCGCCTCGCTGGTCATGTTGCCGGCTGTCGCTGTCGCCAGCAGTCTTTGCTCTCCGTCGGCCCACCACAGCTCGCCCTTTGCCGCGACGTTGACTTGCGGGCCTTTGATTTCAACACGATCAATCACCGCACGCCGTTCACCGGGCGTTACGTTGGCGAGCAGATTGGCGACGTCGATCTGGGTGGGCTTGTCGCCCGCATTGGGGGATGGCGCCGTGGCGCCCGGTTCGCTGGCAAGTTCGACGAGCCATGCCTCGCCGGGAACCGGCGGCGGCGAAATCATGCCGTTGGCGGTCAGTCGGGCGTCCCCTGACTGCAATTGAAGCGACGAGACGGCGAGGGCTTGCCTGGCAGGATCCCAACGCAGCTTGCCGGATATTTCATCGACGAAGAACGAGGCGCCACTATCGCCCCAGCGGATCGCGCCGGCGCCAACGGCGAAACCGCCATCGAGGCTGAAAAGTCCGCCGGTTTCGCCGAGTTCGACATGCACCCGGGCGGAAACCGGGTTGTCGAAATCGAAGCTGCTGGCGTCAGCAAACAACGCCAGTTCATCCTGCGACAGGTCTGAAATTTCAGCGTCGATAATGCGCGTCTCGCCGGCGCGTCCAGTGACACTGGAACGGGCGCGCCAGCGGCCTTTCGGACCGCTCGCCGCCAAGGTGAAGGCGGCAGCGTCGCCGGTCTTGTCGAAGCCGAGGTCAACATCTTCGAAGCGCGTTGCAGCGGTCCCCGCCTGCCGCTCGATGACAAGAGTTCCGCGCTTGACGCCAACGCGTCGCAAACTGGCGATACGCGAGGCGGGATCCACCGCGAAATCGGCGAACTTATTCAGGGACGTGACCAGTTTCCCCATGATCGCTTCGGCAGACACTTTCGGCGGCCCGGCGCCGTCGGCGGTCGTCAGCGGCGGCGGCATGATCTCCAGTGGCTGCGCCCCGGCGGAAAACACCAGCGCGCCTGCATCTGTCTGCTGCAACCGGAATTCGACGCCGACGAGTTCCAAACGCGTAGGCTGTACGATGCCAGCCAGAAGCGGCGCCGGCGCAACAGAGATCTCAGCCTTCGGAGCATCGACAAGAATGGTTCCGTCTGCGTTACGAAGGGTGAATCCGGCGACGGCGAGAGACGGGCCGTTCTCGCCATTTTCAAGGCTCGTGGCGCCCAAAACAAACTGGTAGCCTGCGCCGTATCGCTGGTTCAGTTCTTCGGCGATCCGCGGTCCAAGCCACGCGACGCCGATGGGTCCACTCGAGATACGCCAATAAAGGCCTCCGAGCGCCATTCCCGCTACAATGATAATGGCGCCGCCCAGAAGCAAAACGCGGCGCAGCGCACGCAGAAGCGCGCGCGCCAGCGGGCCGCGCTGCATGCGCAGCCCGCGACTTGCAGCGTGAAAATCGTCCGCCCCGGTCGGACCGTCGGACGCTGTCGATAGGCCCTCCGGCGCGGTTTCGGCCAAACCCTTCATTCCCTCGTTTCCGCCACAGCCTTCAAAGGTGATACGACGCAACTTCATGGAAAGTTGCATTTGGTCCGATTGGCGCGCCATCGTGCAGCGCCTGTAAAACTTCGAGGGCCGGGCGTCCCGGTGGTGACAATCTACCGGGCCTTGGCCTAAAAATGAAATCGCAATGAAAGTCGAAACCCCATGAACCCGGTCGAAATGACCCCCGCCGCAAACCAGCCGCTTGTCGCCGGCGACGCCGCTCCGTTATTCAGCTTGCCCGACGACAGCGGAGGCGTTGTCAGTCTCACCGCCTGCCGGGGCCGCAAGTTCGTCCTGTATTTCTACCCCAAGGACGACACTCCCGGCTGCACCGCCGAGGCAGCGGATTTTACCGCAAATTTCCAGGCGTTCGAAACCGCCGGCGCGCGCATTCTCGGCATATCCCCCGATTCGCGCGCCAGTCATGAAAAGTTCAAAACCAAACAAAAACTGGAGCACACCCTACTCAGTGACGACGGCCACAAGATGGCCGAAGCCTACGGAGTTTGGGTAGAGAAAAATATGTATGGACGCAAATATATGGGGGTGGAACGAGCTACCTTTCTGGTGGATGGCGAGGGTCGTATCGCCCGCATCTGGCGCAAGGTGAAGGTGGTGGGCCACGCAAAAGAGGTTTTGGCGGCGGCCAAATCCCTGTAATTGCGCGACAGTTCCGGAATTATTAACCTTAACCGATTCTACTCCCGGTTGAAGCGATGCTCCGGCGTCGACCGGGAGTCTGTGAGCCATGTCCCTGCGTAGCCACTATCCTGCCCCGCGCGCGTCGGCCTCGCATTTCTTCTTCACCCTGAGCCGTGGCGATCGCCAGCGCCAGATTGCCATGAAGCCTTGGCTTACCTACGCGCTGATGGCGTCTGCGCCCTTGCTTCTGGCCGGATTCGCTGTCTGCTCGGCCTACGTGGTTTTTCATGACGACGTGCTGAGCGCCATGCAGAACCGGCAGTCGGATATGCAATACGCCTACGAAGACAAGATCGCCGAGCTGCGCACCCAGCTCGACCGTGTCACCAGCCGTCAGATGGTCGATCAGGACACGCTCGAAGGCCGCGTTCTCGATCTTATTTCACGCCAGGCGCAAATTGAAAACCGCACCTCAGTGATCACGGCTCTTGCCGGTCAGGCAGGTCTTGCCAGTCAGACTGGAGTGGCTGGCGAGGAAACCGCGTCGATCCATGGAGCGGGGGCAGGCCCACGCGAAACGCCAAAAGGGGGCGCTAACCCGTTGCTGGCGAACCGCAGCCGGAGCCCTGCCCTGCCGCCCGGCGTCAACGCTTTTGCACCGACGGCGCCAGCGCCCCTGAGTTTGGGCCGAGCTGGCCGCGTCGACAACAAGCCACACCCCGAAATACCCGACCAGCGCAGCGATCTGGGCGCCAGTCGCGCCCGCTCGCTCGCCGCGCTGGTGTACGGCGAGGCCAGCGCCGATACGCGCTTGCGGGCCGTTGCAAATTCTCTCGAAGCGCTCGACTACGCGCAAGTGCGCGCCCTCAGCAATATCGGCGGCGCGGCGCGACGCACGGCATCCCGCCTGCGCGCCGTCATTGCCGAGACCGGCTTGTCGGCAGAGCAAATCCCGGCGCCGGCGGTGGCGCCACGCGGACGCTCCATGGGCGGCCCCTTCGTGCCGTTCAAAGCCAACCCGAACGGCTCCCTGTTCGAGCGTGAAGTCTATCGCTTGCAAAACGATGTCGTCGAGGCGGAAAAGCTGCGCCGCATCGTGTCGTTGCTACCGCTGCGACAGCCGTTGGTGGGGTCGCTCGACATCACCTCGCCATTCGGCGGACGCGTCGATCCGTTTTTCGGGCGTCTTGCCCTCCACACCGGCGTCGATTTGCGCGAACCCATGGGCTCGCCGGTCCGCGCCACCGCTGGCGGGCGGGTTATCTCTGCGGAATGGAAAGGTGGCTACGGCAACATGATCGAAATCGATCATGGCAATGGCATCACCACGCGCTACGGGCATTTGTCGACCATTCTCGTGTCCGCAAACCAAAGCGTTGAGACGGGTTGGGTGGTGGGCAAGCTCGGCAGCACCGGGCGCTCGACCGGCCCGCATCTTCACTATGAGGTGCGCGTCAACGGCGAACCCGTCGACCCCTTGCGTTTTTTGAGGCCCGGCGCCCGATGGCTCGCCAGCCGTTAGGCCATGATCCCGAAAAGTGGAGGCCGGTTTTCGGAAAAGATCATGCTCAATCAAAAACCTGGAGGGCGATGATTCGAAGGAGCGTCATCGCGCTCCAGGACCGCAAGGTTCATCAACGCCTAGTCAACGTCTTCGACCTCCTCGGGTCCGCCGCCGTGAACGCGCTGGGCCAGCGCGGCTTTCATGAAGGCGTTCAACCCGCCGTCGAGCACATCATCGGGTGCGCCGGAGACCACGCCGGTGCGCAAGTCCTTGACCATCTGGTAGGGCTGCAACACGTAGCTGCGGATCTGGTGGCCCCAGCCGATCTCCTTCTTCGATTCGGCTGCCTTGCTCGCCTCGGCTTCGCGCCGTTCGATCTCGCGTTCATACAATCGCGCCCGCAGCATGTTCCATGCGGTGGCGCGGTTCTTGTGTTGGGATCGCTCGGCCTGACAGGACACCACGATTCCCGTGGGATTGTGGGTTATGCGGATGGCGGAGTCGGTTTTGTTGACGTGCTGGC
>JAYTTW010000069.1:0-2481 GCA_043744855.1 Hyphomicrobiales bacterium | reverse complement strand
GCGCTCTATGAAAAGGCGAAGGCTGAAAAGAAAGTCGTTGTTTGGGGGACGCAGCGCACCGAGGTCGAATGGATTCCGGCAGCGTTCAACGCGATGTTTCCCGGCATCGAGGTTGAATTCCTCGGCGACAACGACATCGCCACCAAGGCTATCGCCGAAGCGCGCGCCGGGCGCCATTCCATCGACGTGTTCTGGTCGTCGTTGACCGGCGTACTGCCGCTGATGCAGCGCGACCTGATGACGAAGACCGACTGGTCGCCGTTCGGCGTGATCCAGGAGAACATCGCCTACGACGGACGCATGGCCTACACGAGTAATATGGTTTACGTGATCGCCTACAATCGGGATCTGGTGAAGCGTGAGGATATTCCCACCAACTGGGCCGGTCTGCTCGATCCCAAATTCAAGGGCAAGATGGTAGGCAGCCTGTTTTTGCTGCCGCGGGTCTTTGGTGGGTTGAACATGGCGTGGGGCGCCGAGCGCGCCACAAAATTTGCCCGCGCCATCATCGACACTACCGACATCCAGCTCACCCGCTCGCCGCGTGAATCCATCCTCGCGACCGGAGAGCGGGTGATCGCCATGGGCGAAGTTGATTCGCTGACGCGAAACTGGGCGCGCGAGGGCATGAAAATTGACTACGTCGTGCCGGAGCCCATGCTGCTGGGTCAGTTCGGAGCCACGGTGATGACCAAAGCGCCCAACCCCAACGCCGCGCGCCTGCTCGCCGGCTATCTTGCGACGGCAGAAGGCAAGGCGGCGAAAGAAAAAGCAACGACGCAGACCGACTATGGCCCGACTGGCACGAGCGACCTCGCACGATTGATTCAATCAGGCAAAGTCGAGGTTGTCGCCGACACGCCGCAGCAGATGGAAGCACGCGAAAAGGCGATCCGCGACATGGGGCCGATTGTGACCGGGCAGAAGTGAGGAGCGTCCCAGACTATCGCCCGTGCGGGCCCCGAACCTGAAAATCGACAAGCCCGCCGATTTGTTGCAAACCGCGCTGGCATGCCCTCGCCCCTGATCAAAATCTGCGGCCTCTCGACGCCCGCCTCCCTCGACGCCGCGCTAGACGCGGGCGCCGATATGGTGGGTTTCGTGTTTTTCCCGCCGAGCCCCCGCAATATCAGCTACGATATTGCGCGCGAGCTTGGCGCACGCGTGCAGGGGCGGGCGCAGAAGGTGTCGCTCACAGTCGATGCGGACGATGCGACCTTCGTCGCGCTCGTTGCGGCGCTGCGGCCGGACATTCTTCAGTTGCACGGCAGCGAGACGCCGGAACGCATCGCCCGATTGCGTGAAAGGTTCGGGCTGCCGGTCATGAAGGCCATCGGCGTTTCCACCGCCGCCGATCTTGCTGCGCTCGCCCTTTACGAGCCTGTCGCCGACCGCATCCTCTTTGACGCCAGGCCGCCTGCGGATTCAACTCGTCCCGGCGGCAATGGCATTGCGTTTGACTGGGATTTGTTGGCGGGCGTGAAGGTTGGCAAGCCGTGGATGCTTTCGGGCGGCCTCGACGCAGACAATGTGGCGCAAGCGCTGGAGATAACCAGCGCCCCCGGCGTGGATGTCTCGTCAGGCGTGGAATCGTCACGAGGCGTGAAAGACCTGCACAAGATCAGGGAATTTGTCGCGAGCGCGCGGTCCAGGTGAGGTCCGCCGCCGGACCGCATGGTCAAGATCGCCTTTGCAGGCTTGGCCGTCACGCGCAAAAAGCCTAGAAGGCACGCGACTTGAGGAGTTCGCGCGTTGAACCAGCAAAAACCCAATTCATTCCGGGCTGGCCCCGACGAGACCGGCCATTTCGGCATTTTCGGCGGACGCTTTGTCGCCGAGACTTTGATGCCGTTGATCCTCGAACTTGAGGCCGCCTACAAGGCCGCGCGCGCCGACCCCGCCTATCAGGCCGAACTCGATCACCTCGCCACGCATTATGTTGGCCGGCCCAGCCCGCTGTACTTCGCCGAGCGCATGACCGAGCATTGTCGTGCGATCGCCTCGACCCGTGGACAAAAGGATAGCGGCGCCAAAATCTACTTCAAACGCGACGAGCTCAACCACACCGGCGCACATAAGATCAACAATGTGCTGGGGCAGATCCTGCTCGCCCGCCGCATGGGCAAGAAACGCATTATCGCGGAAACCGGCGCCGGTCAGCATGGCGTCGCCACCGCAACGGCCTGCGCCAAATATGGCCTTGAATGCGTCGTCTACATGGGCGCCGTCGACGTGGAGCGGCAGAAGCCGAATGTCTTCCGCATGAAAATGCTGGGCGCCAAAGTCGTGCCGGTGCAATCTGGCGCGCGCACTCTGAAAGACGCGATGAACGACGCGCTGCGTGACTGGGTGACGAACGTCGCTGACACGTTCTATTGCATTGGCACCGCCGCGGGTCCGCATCCCTATCCGATGATGGTGCGGGATTTCCAGTGCGTCATCGGCAACGAAGTGCGCGTGCAGATGCAAGCCGCCGAAGGC
>JAYTTW010000068.1:0-9643 GCA_043744855.1 Hyphomicrobiales bacterium | reverse complement strand
ACTTCCCCGGGCGAGCGTGTCAAAAGCCGCGCCATCTCCTCCCGCGCGGCCCCACAATGTCTGATCTGCAAGCTCTCGAAACTGAAACTCTAGGCGCCATCTCCGGCGCCGCCGATGAAAGCTCGCTTGAAGCGGTGCGCCTGGCCGCGCTCGGCAAAAAGGGATCGATCTCCGTATTGCTGGCGACGCTCGGTAAGATGGCGCCGGACGAACGCAAAAGCGCCGGCGCAGCGATCAATCTGCTCAAGGACAAGGTCAACGGGGCGCTCAACGCCCGCAAAACTGTGCTCAGAGACGCGGCGCTTGATGTCCGGCTGGCCGCAGAAACGCTCGACGTAACCCTGCCGGTGCGCCCCAGCGCCCTTGAGAACGGCCGCATTCACCCGATCTCGCAGGTGATGGACGAGTTGACAGCGATCTTCGCCGACCTCGGCTTCTCGATTGCCGAAGGGCCGGATGTTGAGACCGATGACTACAATTTCACCAAACTGAATTTCCCTGAGGGCCATCCGGCGCGGGAGATGCACGACACTTTCTTCTTCAACCCCGGCCCCGACGGCCAGCGCAAGCTGCTGCGCACGCATACGAGCCCGGTGCAGGTCCGCACCATGCTGGCGAACCAGCCGCCGATCCGCGTCATCTGCCCCGGCCGCACGTATCGCTGCGACAGCGACCAGACGCATACGCCGATGTTTCATCAGGTCGAGGGCCTCGTCATCGACAAGCACGCTCACATGGGCCACCTCAAGTGGATACTGGAGGAGAGCTGCAAGGCGTTCTTTGAAGTGCCGAGCGTCAAGATGCGGTTTCGCCCGTCGTTCTTCCCGTTCACCGAACCGTCGATGGAAGTCGACATTCAATGCTCGCGCAAAGGCGGTGAAATCCGCTTCGGCGAAGGCGAGGACTGGTTGGAGATTCTGGGCTGCGGCATGGTGCATCCCAACGTGTTGCGCAATTGCGGGCTCGATCCCGACGAATACCAGGGCTTCGCCTGGGGCATGGGCATCGACCGCATTGCCATGCTGAAATACGGAATGCCGGATTTAAGGCCGTTCTTTGAAGCGGACGTGCGCTGGCTGAACCATTACGGATTCAGGCCGCTGGACTTTCCGACCTTGGCGGGCGGGCTGAGCGGGTGAGCATAACATGGAGCGTAACGATGCTTTCTGAAGTTCAAGTCAAGCAAATTGCGCTGCCCATTCTCCAGAGAGAGCTTGGGGCTGTGGGTTTATCTGGCGCACAAATTATTTTTGAGCAGGATTTTGACGGTGAGCAAATCATCAGAATCCAGGCAAATCTCAACACGCCTACCTCCCGATCTGACAAAGTGCTTGCATCAATGGACGCAATTCGCGCGGCGCTTATGGAGCAGGGGGATGATCGCTTTGTTTTTGTCGATCAGGCCTCGCCGAACGCCCCAACAGATGCGGAGGACGATGAAGAGTCTGAGCAAGGAAATTCCGCCCAATGACGATGGTCGAAAAATTGCTTTGGCTCGCGCGAGACATTGCGGCAAGGGGAACGCGAAGCAATGTGTTGAAAAGGCGTGCGGTTAGTACGGCTTACTATGCTGTCTTCCACGCACTTGCGCGCCTCTGCACAAGTGAGTTGTTAGGCCGCGATAAAGCGATAAATGAAACCGTTGAACACGAGCGGGTGTATCGCGCGCTTGATCATGGCTCGTTGAAATCGGCGTTTCTATCCGGGCCTCTCAGAAGCAACCAAAAGCTGAACGACATTGGCGCTAGAGTCGTTCGATTGCAAAGTGAACGCATCAAATCTGATTACCTTCCAGCACAGCATTTGTATTCTCCCGCCAAATGTGAGGACCTGATGGCGCTGGCGGAGTCGACGCTGTTTCTCCTGTCGGAGCTCAGCGCGGATGAAAGACGGGTGCTTGCCGTTCATTTGATTTTCAAAAATAGGCCGCAATGACTATTTTGCAGATTGAACTTGAAGATAGCCGACCGATTGAGGCGCATTGCGACTCGCAGAGTTTGAACGTGACTCTTGCTGACGTCCGCGCAGTCTCCACGCCTTTGTGGTGGTATCCGCGCCTCGCCGAGGCGTCGCCTGGCGCGCGCGCAAAAATCGAACTCATGCAGATGGGAATGCACTGGCCGGACATCGACGAAGACATCAGCGTTGCGAGTATGCTGCGGGGCGCCAAAGCGCCCGGGGCGAAGCCGCCCGACTAAACCCGCGAACTTGCCCATTCCGCCCATTTTGGCTAATATGGCCAAATTGGAGAGCGCCCATGAAAACCATCACTGCCGCCGAAGCCAAGAATTCCTTCGGCAAGTTTCTCGATATGGCCCGCCGAGAGCCCGTCGTCGTCACCAAAAACAATCGCCCCGTTGGCGTCTTCCTGTCAATGGAGGACATTGAGGACACGATCTGGGGCGAGCAGGCGCTGCGGGCGCATGCCGAGGGCTATGTCGGCGCCGAGGCGAGCGAAACGCTGCTCAACGACCTGATCCATGCCAAGGATTGATCTGTCGAAGCAGGCGGCGGACTTCCTTCGCCGCCTCGCGCCCAAACAGGCGCGGCAGATAGCCGAAAAAATTCAGAAGTTAGGCGTCGATCCCGCATCCTTGCCCTCTGAAGGGTTGAAGGGCTATGCACCCATGCGCCGCCTGAAGTCTGGCGAGTTTCGCATCATCTTCGCAACGTCAGCCGATGTGGTGCAGATACGCCTGATCGGAAAACGCAACGACGACGAGATTTACAAGGCTCTCGAACGCGCCTGGAAAAAGTGACGTTCGGGATATTTCACTTCGGCGGAATGAATGAAACTCACCCTCTCCTGGCTCAAAGACCACCTCGCCACCACCGCATCGCTAAACGAGATCACCGACACGCTGACGCGCATCGGCCTTGAGGTCGAGCACGTCGATAATCCTGCGGACAAGCTGAAGGATTTTGTCGTCGCTCATGTGGTCGAGGCGAAGCCGCACCCCAACGCGGATCGTCTGCGCGTGTGCAGGGTCGATTGTGGCACGGGCGCCCCGGTTCAGGTTGTCTGCGGTGCGCCCAATGCACGCGCCGGCATGAA
The DNA here is from genome assembly GCA_043744855.1 of Hyphomicrobiales bacterium. Classification (GTDB taxonomy): domain Bacteria; phylum Pseudomonadota; class Alphaproteobacteria; order Rhizobiales; family Beijerinckiaceae; genus Terripilifer. The sequence continues at coordinate 6,588 of JAYTTW010000068.1, read as the reverse complement.
GGCTGTCTTCTCGCCGGTGGGAACCTACATTCCCTCCAAGAAAATCACCTTGCAGCAGGGGATCATTCGCGGCGTTGAATCAAACGGCATGCTTTGCTCTGCTGCGGAACTCGAGCTTTCCGAGGATCACGACGGCATCATTGAATTGCCGGATGACGCTGTCGTCGGCCAGCGCTATGTCGATTACGCCGGGCTCAACGAGCCTGTCATCGATATTAATCTGACGCCGAACCGGCCGGATGCAGCAGGCGTTTTTGGCATCGCACGCGATCTCGCAGCCGCCGGCCTCGGCAAGCTGAAAGAGGCCGCTATCAAACCCATCGCGGGCGCCTTTCCCTGCCCGGTTTCCGTCAAGCTTGATTTCACGCCGCAAGATGCGCATCTCGCGCCGGCTTTCGCCCTGCGCCTCGTGCGCGGGGTGAAGAACGGCCCCTCGCCGCAATGGATGCAGAAGCGGCTGAAGGACATCGGCCTTCGCCCCATCAATGCGCTGGTCGACATCACCAACTACCTCACGGTGGATCGCGCCCGTCCGCTGCATGTGTTCGACGCCAGGAAGGTGCGCGGCGATCTCGTCGTGCGCCGCGCCCGCGATGGCGAGGCGGTGCTGGCGCTCGATGGCAAGACCTACAAGCTGAGCCCCGCCAACGTCGTCATCTGCGACGATAACGGCGTTGAATCCATCGCTGGCGTCATGGGCGGCGAAGCCTCAGGCTGCGACGAACACACGACCGACGTGTTGATTGAGAGCGCGCTCTGGGACCCCAACAATATTGCGCGCACCGGTCGCGCCCTCGGTATCCTCTCCGATGCGCGCTACCGTTTTGAGCGCGGGGTCGATCCGCACTTCTGCATTCCCGGGGCGGAACTCGCTACGCAACTCGTGCTCGATCTGTGTGGCGGCGAGGCGTCGACCTTGCGCCTCGCCGGCGTAATTCCGGCATCAGAACGCGTCATCGATTTCCCCTTCAGCGAAGTGCGCCGGCTCACCGGCCTGACACTCGAAACCAATGTCATGAGCCGCATTCTGGAGCGGCTTGGCTTTGGCTTGATGGCGCAGGCCACTAACGCCGAACGGGTGCATGTCAGAATTCCGTCGTGGCGTTGCGATGTCGAAGGCAAGGCGGATCTGGTTGAGGAGATTGTGCGGATCGCCGGTCTCGACAAGGTTGTCTCGACGCCGTTGCCGCGCGCCGACGCCAGCATTTGCAAACCCATTCTGACCTTGTTGCAAAAACGGACGCGTCAGGCGCGGCGCGCCTTGGCGTCGCGCGGCCTCATTGAGGCGGTGACATGGTCGTTCATTTCCAGAGACTGGGCCGAACGGTTCGGCGGCGGCGCCCCGGCGCTGGCGCTTGCCAACCCGATAGCGTCCGACCTTTCAGACATGCGCCCATCGCTTTTGCCGGGGCTCATCGCAGCCGCCGGACGCAACGCAGATCGCGCCGCAAGCGACGTGGCGCTGTTTGAGGTGGGCCAGGTGTTCCGTGGCGACGGCGAAACCGACCAACGCATGAACGCCGCAGGGATTCGGCGCGGTACGGCGCGCCCGGCAGGCGCGGGACGCCACTGGTCTGGCGCATCGGGCCCGGTCGACGCCTTCGACGCGAAGGCCGATTTGATGGCGTTACTCACCAATCTCGGCGTCGCCGCCGGCGCTCTGCAAGTCGTCGCAGGCGCTGCGGCGTGGTTTCATCCGGGTCGTTCGGGCACACTGAAATTCGGGCCGAAGAACGTCATCGGCTGGTTCGGCGAATTGCACCCGCGCACCCTCGAAGCGTTGGACGTGCGAGGGCCCTTGGTTGGTTTCGAAATCGTGCTCGACGATATTCCGCCGCCCAAAACGCGACCGACAAAGGTGAAAAGCAAACTGGAACTTTCCGACTTGTTGCCGGTCGAACGGGATTTTGCATTCGTCGTGGACCGCTCCGTCAAGGCCGCCGACATCCTGCGCGCCGTGCAGTCGGCAGATCGCGCCCTTGTCGTCGACGCCAGCGTGTTCGATGTTTACGAAGGCGCCGGCGTCGTCGCCGGCAAGAAATCGGTCGGCGTGGCCGTGACTTTGCAGCCGCGTGAGAAAACCCTGACGGATGCGGAAATCGAGGCCGTTGCTTCAAAGATTGTCGCGGAAGTTGGGCGCAAAGCTGGCGCCGTCCTGCGCGGATGATGCGGACGCGGCTTGACGTGTTGACCGAACTGCTTTCTGGCTTGCCATTGAGTGTTTTGCGGGAGCTGCCCATGACCGTTGCAGGAAATGCCGGCAACAACGCGTCTCGAGCCGAGCCGCCGAGCGAACTGCCGGCGGAGACAACGCAGGCGCGTCGCTTCGGCAAAACGCGCACCGCCCAATCGACTGCCTTGATCGAAGATTATGTCGAACTCATTGCAGATTTGCTGGCGACGTACGGCGAGGCGCGCCCGACGGATGTGGCGCGCCGGCTTGGCGTGTCGCACGCCACCGCCATCAAGGCGATCGCCCGCCTGAAGCGCGAGGAGCTGGCGACCTCTAAACCCTATCGCGGTGTTTTTCTAACCGAGGCTGGCCATGCTCTGGCCGGCCGGGTTCGCACCCGCCACCGTCTCGTCGTCGATCTGCTCCTCGCCGTCGGGGTGCCGCGCGAGGCCGCCGAACTCGACGCGGAGGGTCTTGAGCATCACGTTTCGGATGTCACCCTGGCAGCCTTCGCGAGCTTCCTCGCCGCCGCCAGTACGGGCGCCCGGTAGGAGCGCAGGTCAGCAAGCGCGCAGATCGTGATTCTGCTAGTATCCACCATCGGAAGAAAGTGAGTCACGCAGTGACGCGCATTCTGGAGATGACAAGTGGATACTTCAACAAAAACGACGTACCCGGAATCTTTGATTTCGGGTAGTAGTGTCACGGGCGCCAATGAGGAGGGCGAATCGCCATGAAGAACGTTCTCATACCCGTGGAGGCGCACGCATCGGTGGAATCGATGCTGCAAACGGCGGTGCTTTTCGGACGGCGGTTTGACAGCTATCTGGAAGGCGTGCCGCTGGGCCCCGACATGCCGGATCTCGTCGCGTTTGATATGCCGGTGAGTTGGACCGTGGCGGACCAAAACACATGGCGCGAACTTGCCGAAGAGGCGCAAAAACGCTTCAACGATTTTATGACGGACGCCAAAGTCGTCGAGCACGATCCGGCGCAGCGCGGCCTGTCGCGCGGTTGGGCTGGCGAAACGGCGCTCGGCGATTCCCACGTTTCGAGTTACGCGCGCATCTTCGATATTACTGTGCTCGGCCGCCCCGGCGCCGAACGCGGCGATGCCCGCATGGCGACGGCGGAATCGCTGCTGTTTGAAAGCGGTCGGCCGATTCTGTTGGCGCCGCCGAAACCACCGTCGGTTCTGGGCGACACCATCGTAATCGCCTGGAACCAGAGCACAGAAACCGCGCGCACGGTGGCGTTCGCCATGCCGCTGCTCAAACTGGCGCGCAAGGTGATCGTGCTGACCATTCCCGAGCGAAAAGTCGAGGGCCCTACGGGTGAGCGCCTGGCGCACAATCTGCGCGCCAATGGCGTGCCGGCGGAGGCGGCCGACCGCAGCGGCAAGGGCAAGTCGCATGGCGAGGCGCTTCTCGACCACACCATCGCGCTCGGCGCCGACCTGCTGGTCAAGGGCGCCTACACGCAAAGCCGGCTACGACAAATGATCTTTGGCGGGGCCACCAGCCATATTCTGGCCAAAGCCCCCCTTCCGGTGTTTATGTCGAACTGACGCAACCCACCGAAAGCCTTGCAGGCGTCGTGGGTTCCAACCATATAGCCGACGGGACATTGCGGCCGGGCCAGCCAAGGCCGTCCGCCAGATTGGGCTCATGAATGCGCGATCCGTATACGATTTTGGGAGTGGCCAAAACCGCCAAGGCGGGCGAGATCAAGGCCGCCTATCGCAAGCTGGCGAAAAAATTTCATCCCGACCAGAACAAAACCGATCCCAAAGCCAAGGACAAATTCGCCGAGGCGAATTCAGCCTACGAAATTCTCGGCGACGACGAGAAAAAACTGAAGTTTGACCGGGGTGAGATCGACGCGGATGGCAAGCCGCGCGGCTTCGAAGGATTTGGCGCGGGCGGCCCGGGCGCCGGCTTTCGCCGGTCGGGAGCGCCCGGCAGCGGCCAACATTTCGAATTCAACATGGGTGGCGGCGCAGGCGGTGGCGGCGGTGGCTTCGACGCCGGCGATATTTTCAGCGAACTTTTTGGCGCCCGGGGTCGCCCCGGTTCGCGTACGCCGCCAAAGGGCGAGGATCTGGCCGGCACCGTTACTGTGGGCCTTGCCGATAGCGTGAACGGCACGACCACGCGTGTGCTGTTGCCAACCGGGCGTCAACTCGAAGTGAAGATTCCGGCGGGAATCGAGGACGGCAAGCAAATCCGCCTCAAGGGCCAAGGCAATCCAAGCGGCTTCGGCGGCGAGGCCGGCGACGCCATTATAACCGTGCGGGTAGCGTTGCACCCGGATTTCCGCATCGATGGTCGTGACCTGCGCCTCGACCTGCCGATTACCCTATACGAGGCCGTGCTGGGCGGGCCGGTTGACGCGCCGACGCTGAGCGGCGCCGTTGAACTCAATGTTCCGCCAAATTCCAATTCCGGCCGAACCTTGCGACTGCGTGGTAAAGGCTTGCCCGCCAGCGGCGCCCAACCGGCGGGCGATCAACTCGTCACGTTGAAGATCGTGCTGCCGGACAACGTCGATCCCGAGCTTGAGAAGCTCATGCAGCGCTGGCGAATCGACAAACCTTACCGGCCGCGGAGCGGACTCAAATAACCGGCGAGGCGTTCGCTTTCCACCGGTCCCTTTCCATCGTTCCCTTTCCATGCCGATTTGCTGTAGGCTTGCGCCAAACCATAACCAGAATGGGGGGGCGCACATGAACAGGGCCTACGATAGCGCGGCCAATCGGCGGCGATTTGTGCAGTTTCTGGCGTCGAGCGCGGCCGTGAGTTGGACTGGCTCAGCGCTGGCGCAGGCGCTCGAAGCTCGCGACCCTTTGCCCGATCCCATGATGTGGGCCCCACGCGACGTCAATTATCTCATTGGCTCGCCGAAAGACGCCATCAATGTTTTCGACTTTGAAAGCGTGGCGCGCAAGAACATTCCGCCGGCGCATTTCGGTTACATGGCGTCGGGCATCGACGACGAGACAACCTTGCGCGCCAATCGCGAAGGGTTCCAAAAATTCCAGTTGCGGCCACGCCGGCTCGTCGATGTCAGCAAAGTCGATATGAGCGTCGAAATATTCGGCCAGAAGTACGACACCCCGATCTTTCTTGCGCCGATCGGCGGTCACAAGGGCTACCATCCCGACGGAGAACTGGCGACAGCGCGCGGCGCCAAAGCCGGCAACCACCTGCAGATTCTGTCGACACAGACGACGACCTCGCCGGAGGACGTGATGGCGGCGCGCGGCGCGCCGATCTGGTTCCAGCTTTACGCCACCAACAAATTCGAAGTGGCGAAGCACCATGTTGAGCGGGCTGAACGCGCCGGTTGCGTCGCTGTGACGGTGACTGTGGATCGCAGCGGCGGGCGCAATCAGGAAACATTGTTTCGCCTGCGACGCGACGACACCCGCAACTGCGACGATTGTCACGCCACCTCTTCGGGCGGCGGCAGTGCGCGCATCGAAACCAAGGGGCGTCCAATGTATGAGGGCGTCGACCTCACCGGCCTCGCCAACATTCAAGCGTCTGCGATGACCTGGGATTACCTGAAACGCATTCGCGATGCGACGAAAATGAAGGTTATCGTGAAGGGACTGCTCGCCCAGGAGGACGCCAAAATCGCCGCCGACAATGGCTTTGACGGCATCATCGTGTCGAACCATGGCGGTCGCGCTGACGAGGCTGGCCGCTCGACCATCGAAACCTTGCCGGAAATGGTCGAAGCGGTCGGCGGGCGCCTGCCGGTTTTCATCGACAGCGGATTCCGGCGCGGCACGGATATCGTCAAGGCGCTGGCGATGGGGGCCACAGGCGTGGCGGTGGGTCGCCCTTACATTTGGGGTTTGGGCGCCTTTGGACAAGCTGGCGTCGAGCGCGTGCTGCAGTTGTTGCGCGTCGAATTGCTGGCGGCGATGCAGCAGGCGGGCGCGCCCAGCTTGCGCCATTTGCAGCCATCATTGGTCAAGCGCGTTTGAGCCTGCAGTTGCGGCGGGGGACGCTCCCATTCGCGCTGCAGCGACAAGTCTCGACAGCACTTCGCGGGTAAGCGAGCCGCTCAACGCGAATATTTTAGCATCCTGCGTCCACGCGGCGAGCGAGATTACCGATTCAATGTAGCGCGTCGTCCCAAATGCGAGGCCGTTCGCGTCGCTTGTCAACAATCCCAGACGTTCGCGCTGGCTGGTTTCGTAAACGAGGAAGGCGGAAGCGCCGGCTTCGCCGGGAAGCAAACGCGCGCCGAGCAGATGGAAGCCTGCCGACGACAAATCCGGTATCGGAACAACGAAACCAACCCGTTTCGACAGCATCGACGCGAGGTTGGGCTCGCTCGCCGGATACTCGACGGGGCGGTTGGTGTCGAGCGCGAAGGTACGATGCATCGACAAGGCTTGCGAC
>JAYTTW010000067.1:0-2486 GCA_043744855.1 Hyphomicrobiales bacterium | reverse complement strand
GAGGCCGGCATTACGCGCGACAGCATCGGCATCGAATTTGAATGGACGCGGCCCGACAACTCGCAGCGCAAGTTAAAAATGTTTGACACGGCGGGACTTCGCCGGCGCGCCAACATTCACGACAAGGTGGAAAAACTGGCCGCCAGTGACGCCATTCGCGCGGTGAAATTTGCCGAGGTCGTTGTCGTATTGCTCGACGCAACGATACCCTTTGAAAAACAGGATTTAACCATCGTCGATCTGGTGATCCGCGAGGGCAGGGCGCTGGTCATCGGCCTGAACAAATGGGACCTTATCAAGGATCAGGGCAAGAAGCTGAAGGAACTGCGCGAGGAGGCGGATCGCCTGCTGCCGCAGGTCAAGGGCGCGCCGGTGATTCCGCTCGCCGGCCTCACCGGCGCCGGCGTTGAAAAACTGATGGAAGCCATTTTCAAGGTGCACGAGACCTGGAATATGCGCATCTCCACCGGGCGATTGAATCGCTGGCTGACGCCGGTGATCGACAAGACGCCGCCGCCCGCCGTGTCAGGTTTCCGCATCAAGATACGTTACATGACCCAGCCCAAGGCGCGGCCGCCCTATTTTGTGATTTTCGGCAATCAGCTCGATGCGCTGCCGACCAGTTATGAGCGCTATCTCATCAACGGATTGCGCGAGACTTTTGGCCTGTATGGCGTGCCGATACGCATTTCAAAAAAAGGCACGAAGAACCCGTTTCATGACGGGACGAAGCGGAAGATCTGGTAGCGGGCCGGCAAACGGCAGATAAGGTCCGGATCTGCTATCACCGAGCGATGAGAGCAACGGCTCCGGGTCGATGATGGACTTGACGCATCGCAAGTCGGTGAAAGTGGATGACTGGCGGTGAGGGATCCACTTGCCCGCAGAATTATATTGTCCTTCGTTCAAATTTATGTTCTTTATTTGTTCTGGATCAATGCAGAGGGCAATGCCTGTCCTTCGTGGCGCCTTGTCCGAGCAGGAGAGTCGGCAGTGTTTCATTTGCGTCTCAGGAAGGTCCTTGCTTCGGCCTTGCCCGCTTTGTTGCTATCGTTGATCCCCGGCCTCTTTCTAGCGGCGCATTCGCAAACACCGCCGCTGATTATTTCCGAAATCGACGCAGCTCTGCAAAACATCACAAATCTGGTTCGACCCGAGCGCGTCGGCTATGCTAATTTCTGGGACGGCAACAAGTGGCTGCAATGCCGCAGACTACCGAGCCGCGAGTTTCGTTGTGAGAGCGCCGGTGAGACCGTGCAGCCATCTCTCGAACGCGTCCTCACGCCGGAGCGCATCAGTCGTTTGAATGCGCTGGGTTGGCGAGCCGATCCGAGTTTTGGCAACTACTCTCGATCGTTTCCTTTGGATGCGCCGACGTCGCGCGTCGCCGAAGAAATCCTCAAGGCGCTGCGCGATGGCTACGATGCCGGCCCCGAAACCATCGCGGTTGCGACGCATTGGTTCGCCGATGCGGCCTGTCCACCTCGCAACGGCTACTCCCAGAATCTCGCGGGTATCGTCAACGATTCGCCGGCCATGCGGGCCACGGCATTGCGGGGCTGCGCCTTCGTGCCGACAGCGAACTTGCGCGCTGAGCCGGTGGGGTCGATCGAAGGTTTGATCGCCCTTTATGGCGGACGGGCGGCAGCCGAAATCCAGCGGCTTCGGGTCAACAAGGCGCGCCATGTTTTCGTCTCGTTCAACGCCGGCATTGGGTATGTCCAGTGCCAGTCAGAACCAGCGATGATCTATTGCGAAGCGCAGTCGGCGGAAAGTTGGCCGGCGCTGGCCGTCGTGTTGACGCCAGAGCGCGTGCAGCGCCTGCGCGCCGCAGGTTTTGTCGATCCCGGAGCCGCGCCGAACTATTCCAGGCGGTATTCACTGCGCGAGTTCGACGACGCCGCAATCGCTCGCGAGGCGCTGACGATTCTGTATGACGTCTATGGATACAACGGCGTTGCGCCCTTGAAGTTCGTGACGGAATGAAGCTTTCCGCCCCCTCACCCCGGCGCGCGAAACCCCTTCACCGTATCGCTTTTGAAATCATAAAACTTCCCCGTTTCGCTCCACGACGGCGCGCACATGTCCGCCACCTTCGGCGCAAACGCCTCCGGCGTGCGCAGCGTCAGCGGGTCTTCGCCCGGCATCCGCGCGGCGCGCATCCTTGTGCGTAGCGGGCCGGGGTTGGCGATCATCACGCGCACGCTGGACGTTTCGCGCGTTTCCGCCGCAAAAGTCCGCGCGATGGCGTCGAGCGCGGCCTTTGAAGCCGAATAGGGTCCCATATAAGCGTTCATATCCGCGTTGCTGCCGGCGCCCGAGGTGATGAACACGGCGCGCCCCGCGTCGGAGGCCCGCAGCAGGCCGTCGAGCGAGCGCACCAGCCGCCAGTTAGCCGTGACATTCACCGCCATCGTATTGTCCCACGCCGAGGGATCGACATGCGAGAGCGGCGACACCGGCCCCAGCACGCCAGCGTTGGCGAC